>PBOG01000272.1 GCA_002724245.1 Planctomycetaceae bacterium | reverse complement strand
TCCAGGTTTTCTTCGATGGCTTTCTTGGATGGTGTCTCCGAAGGGCAACCGTCCGCTGGTACGTCGACGTGGGCAGTCCAGAGAATGGCATTCAGGACAATCTTGCGGAAACCATCACTACGCCAACTGGCATGATTGTGGGCGCCCGTGAAACCGAAACCGCGTCCTCCGCTGGGACGCTGATAAGACCAGGCAACCGTCTGCTGCTGGCCCGCGGCAACCGCCTTGCGTACTGTTGGATTGCCACTCCGAGGACCATCTTTACGGCGGAGTGTTTCGGCGGGAGGCAGGTCAAACAGAATTGGGGTCAGACCTTTCTGGTCCTCGACGAAACGCATGTGGTAGTACCATTCGTCATTCACATTGAACGGTTTCACACCATTGCAGATCGGGTGATTGGGAAAGTCTTTGAAATGGGCCGTCCAGTGTGGATTTACTGACCAGTCGAGATCACAGAAGCCGCCCATCCACTCCAAAAACTTCTGGCCCGGCTTGCCCTTTTCGGCTTCCGTGGCCCAATGGATCATCACGACACCAGTACCCTGTTTCATCAACGCATCGAATTCATCCAGGTGGGGACGCAAGATATGACCGCGGTGCCCCGTACAGAAAATCACCACCGTAGCCGCGTCGGCCAGGACCTTTTTGTCCTTCGGGTAACCGTAGTGCGGAACCACGTACGGATCGACTGCCAGACCGCTGCGCTCCAGCGCTTCGGCCAGGATCATATTGCCCGCCCGATGTTCGTGCGACATCCGCCCATGACTCGGCGTGCCGGACAGAAACACGATCTTCGCCTTCTCCGCAGCCGCAGAATGGCAAGACAGCATCAACACCGTCATCAAGAACAAGACAATTCGTCGCATGGTCGGCTCCCAGGTTGTCGTCCGTTTCGCGAACCGGTACGTCTCTCAGGAGTAGAAGAAAAGGACTAGACACGCGCGGATGGAGGCAAAACTGCTGGACTCAGCAGTTTACTATCTTAGGCCAGCAGGTCTGATCACAAAACCAATGGTTTACCTGATTTTCCAGTGGACGCGATGTTTCGGTCCGTAGAGACCCATCCCCCCCCATCGGCAAGTGGCGATGGGTTTTCAACCGCCACTGAGCAGCAACCACCGGGCCGGCGCAGGTCTCTCAAGCTCTGGGGCAATCTCCACCTGGCCTGCCTGCGCAGGCACACGGTACCACTCGGCTTCGGTAGCCACGCTTCGACCCTGCCGCTGTTGGACACGGCGCAATATGAATGCGAAGTCGTTTCCCGGCAGCACGGCCTGTGTCATTTGCTGGCTGCCACTTCGACAGCCAGCTGGTACAAGCCGCGGGCTTCTTCTTCGGTGAGTTTTCCCGCAGCGACAAGCTGCTTGAGACGCGCACCCAGGCGGGACAGTCGCCGGGGGGGAGCCGTGGCAGGTTTTCCCGCAGCGACCGATTTTCTCGACTTGCCCACGCGATCTGCCGGAGGATACACGTCCTGCGCGACTTGTTCCGCCGTACGTGTGTAACCGTTGACCAGACAGTAGAGATGCGTCGTACTGCGCAGGATCAAGGCCTCGCCAGCGATCGCCGGAGAAGCGATGAAGCTGGCCCTCAATTTGTTCCGAGCCAGAAATGGAGGGATGTCCGAGGACGCCACGAGTACATCGACCGCGCCTCGTTTGTTGGCAAAGTAAAGGTTCCCATCAACGCAAACAGGAGATGCCCAATGGTTTCCTCCGAGTCGTTTTTTCCAGACTTCCTGTCCCGTTCGGGCATCCAGGCAGCGGGCAATACCACCTTTGTCGGTCACCAGATACAGCAGACTATCGACGATCACCGGCGACGGGATGTGGGGAGTCCCACGGGTCGTGCTCCAGGCAATGTGACTGGACGTGACATCCCCTCTGCCATCGGGTCGTACGGCCAGCAAATGACCCGTCAGTCCACTGGTAAACACATAGACCAACCCTTCCGCGAACAAAGGCCGAGCTGCCACATTGAATCCGCCTGGGTGCAGCACGCGCCAAATCTCATTGCCGTTTTCCGGATCGTAGGCGATCGTCGCCTCGGCAGCCGGAGCAATCAGTTGTCGCTTTCCCTCAACCTCAATCAAGGTTGCTGTCGCAAATGCCTTCTTGTTGTCGTTCGGCTTGCCACCTGATGCCTTGGGTTCGAACCCGCGTGCCCGCAAGGTGGCCGCCCAATCGGTATCGACATTCCGATCTGTCTGCCAACGCGTTTCGCCGGTGCGCTTGTCCAGCGCCACGAAGAATTGCTGGTCGGTTCCGTCGTAGGCGACATAGAGATTCTTGTCATCCACAATGGGTGATGACCCTTGCCGCACCGGTTGATAGACCCGCAGATCGCGCCGCTCCCAGATCTTGTCACCCGTTTTCCTGTCCAGACAGGCGATACCTTGCGACCCAAAGTGGACAAACAGATATTCTTCTTCGACGACCGGCGTCGGCGTAGCAGGGCTATTCAGATGTGGCGAATCGTGTTTGTAGGCCTCCACAACCTGCCGAGGAACCATGTCAAAGACCTTGATGTCTTTGACAATCTCGCCACTCTCCAGATCAACACAGAGCGCCCGCAGTTCTTGCCGCTCTGTATTTCCAGCCGTCAACCAGATTTCATTTTCCCAGACGACCGGTGAAGACCAACCCTGCCCCGCAATGGCGACCTTCCACCGCACATTCTGCGTTTCACTAAATTCGGCGGGGAGATTCCGCGCCGTCGACTTGCCGTCACCGTTGGATCCACGGTACTGGTTCCAGTGAGGTTCCGCAGTAAATGCATTGCCCCCAGACAGCACCATCCAGACCGCGAGCATCCCAGCGTACTTCGTCACATCTACTCCCCCTAGCAAACACCTTGGTTCGCTCTGAATACGTTTTTGGCAACAGCCAGATGTTACTTCCACAACCGGTGGCAATCAAATCCCAGCAAAGGGTCACTCGACTGTCGTGCAAACCACATAGAACCGGCCAATGCCCCATCATGTGTCTATGCGATCGGCAGGAAACGCTCGCCGACGATGCTCTGAATCCGGTGGTCACCAATCATCACCACGTGAACTCGCGCTATTGGACTCAGCTGACGACAATAAATCGTCGATATCCAAGTCATAGATCAACCGCCATATTGTTTGCGAAGGGAACACGACTCGGCTATCCTGGCAGCAGATATTGCGGCAACCATCCCGGTCCGTTAACGTCGCGTTTGGCCAAAATCCACATGTTGTCTGGAGGGTTACACGATGCTGACCATCCCCGGTGGAACATCGCAATTTTGCGACGGCATGTCGCGTCGCAGCTGGCTCAAGATTGGCAGCCTGGCGATGGGCGGCTGGTCGCTCCCCGACATTCTCCGGGCCGAGTCCAGCGACGCTACGGGCAAGGGCTCCAAGCGGCCTATCAAAGGCATCATCATGGTGCTCCTGCCAGGGGGACCGACCCACCTGGACATGTACGATCTCAAGCCGGACGCGCCGCTGGAAATCCGTGGAGATTTCCGACCCATCGACACCAACGTCGAGGGGCTGCAAATCTGCGAACTGATGCCACGCCTGGCCGGCATGGCCGACAAGCTGGCGCTGATTCGCTCGCTCGTTGGATTCCAGAACGACCACAACACACACTGGTGTTCGACCGGGTGGGAATCGCATCCTGAGATGCGGGCCTCACCGTTGATCCCGGGTTTTCCACCTGGTGGCTGGCCCTCGCTGGGCGCCATCCTCTCCAAACAGTTTGGCCCCCGCGTAGCCGGTGTGTCACCTGCAGTCGACCTGATTTCCACCGAACCCGACCAACGCTTCATCATGCGCACCGCGCCGACACAAGCGGGTTACCTGGGGCCGGCGCACGCCGGATTTGAAGTGGATGCCGTCGACCGCGCCAACCTGGTTCTCAACGGTGTCAGTTTGCGGCGGGTGGCCGATCGCCGCTCGCTGCTGTCAAGCTTCGACCAATTCAGACGGCAAGTTGAAACTGCCGACCGCAGCGACGGCATGGACGAGTTCCACCGACAAGCATTTGAAGTACTCACCTCACCGCGACTAGCCCGCGCGCTGGACATCAGCCGCGAGGATCCGGACGTCCGGCGACGCTACGGACTGGATCGCGAATACCCCAGCGAACGGCAAGGAAAGACACACCTCGATCAGTTTCTGCTGGCCCGCCGGGTCATCGAAGCCGGGGCAAGGTGTGTCACGATTTCCTTCAGCCGCTGGCCTTTTGGGCGGATGTCACAAGGCGATTACAACTGGGACTGGCACAAGGACTGTTTCGCCGAAGGGAAAGCCACTTTGCCGTTGTTTGATCTGGGGCTCTCCACGATGATCAAAGAGCTCGAAGAGCGCGGTTTACTGGATGACATTGCCGTCGTCGCCTGGGGGGAATTTGGCCGGACACCCAAAATCAATTCCAACGCGGGCCGCGATCACTGGCCGAATGTCGCTGGTGCATTGCTGGCAGGTGGCGGTTTGCGGGGTGGACAGGCGATCGGCTCAACCAGCCGGTTTGGTGAAGAACCCAACCAACGCCCAGTACATTTCCGCGAAGTCTTTGCCTCGCTTTACTGGCAGCTGGGGATTGATGTCGCCAACACTCAGTTCAAAGACCTGGCCGGCCGACCCCACTTCCTGGTCGGTGAACATCGGCCCATGCCCGAGCTGCTGGGCTAACGTGCCTGTTGGAATAGCCGGTGCCGGCGTGCACACAGAGTCATTCCTGCTCCGTGTAACCTGACGGCGCAGGCCAACCTCTCTGACACCAGAGCACCAACCATGAATCGCAAGCGTGGGCTTATCACCTGCTGATGATTTGATCGCGCAGCCAGACGAGCTCGCGGGCAATTCCCGTTGCCAGATCGGGTTGCTGCAGCGCTTCCGGCAAGACACCCCAGGCATACGTCTCGGCTTCATAGTGTGGGGAAGCCGGCGCCCCTTCAAAATACTTCAGACACTCTTCAATGGCCGTTCGACTTGCCTGAAGCAAACCAAATTGCTCCAGATAAATGGGCACATGAAAATGGATCCGCCATTCTCCTTCCAACGGCTCATCGCTCTCCGCTGTTAGCAGCGGTGGCAGGTCTTCATGGAAAGACAGGTCTCCCGCCGGGCTGCGGACCATTGTCTGATGCAGATAACGATCTTCAGCAAACGCCGCCAACTGCGCTCGGGCGGCCTGCCGCTGCTCATCATCCAGCTGGTCCCAGCGGACAACGATCGCAGACGAGATCTGGACTTTACCGACACCAATACCCGCGGACCGATAACGCTCGAGCACCTGCTCTTGATCCTCAAACATCACCACAGCATGGCAGACGTCATGACAGACCTGCAGGTAACGTCGGGCGCGCTGGGCGTCAGGCCCCTGTAATAAATACTGCTGGAAAAAGTCCACCACATCGGTGCTTTGTCCCAACAGACAGCCCGGCTCCGGTTCCAGGCAGAGGCAGATAAATCGACCGGTTCGCTGCTCCAGGCGTTCCAGCTGGGCGCAGATTTCCAGCAGATGCTGGGCAGCCCGCTGCTGTTCCTCTTCACTCGGTTTGGGCGTACCCCAGCAGATGGGTAACGTCGAGATACTGCCCGCCGCGCCACCGGGCAACAAACGGTCCAGGATGGCAATCAACTGGAGCGTGTAGTCGCGTCTGGCCGGCTCCATCCAGGTCGGCTCGTAGACGCGATGCTTGACCACCGGTTGGTGGAAGTCCCCGTAGGGAAATCCATTTAACGTATAGGCAACGAGCTGATTTGCATCTAACCAGGCAGCAAACTCCTGCAACTGGCCTGACTCCGCCAGACCTTCTGCCGCGACGGCCGACAGCCACAGTCCAATCCCCATCGGCTGATCCGGAGCAAACTGCTGTTTGACCCCAACGGCGTGCCGTTCCAGTTGCCGCCGGGTCTCGGCGAGGTCGGTACCCGCATGGACGTTGGTACAGTATCCGATCACGGCTTACGGCTCCTGGGACAGACTCTTCACGTCATTAGCGGCACGGAACCTGGAGATGACAAACTGCCCGATTGCAAATGGCGTACTCCACACGACTCCCCCCAGGAACCCGCCCAGTGCTATCACAAACATGTTCGCCCCGCCCGCGGCAATTCCAACCACCGAAAACATCGCCAAATAAGCAACCACCACCAGAATCCACAGCCGCGTCTTCCACAATCCAAACCGGTGCGCATTCCACACACCCAATGCCATCAGCAGGGGTACCGCAAGAGTTGTCAAAGCCTCGCGATCGTTAACCTCATTGTCCCTGCTGAAAAACTCGAACAGCGCAGAACAGCCCATTCCGGTCAGCAGCCCCGTCAGCCCACCACCGCCCAGGACGTTCTTGAAGCCCATCGATGTGGTCCTTCCCCGTTCGTTCCAATGTGAGCAGTCCGTCCGCATTGCCCACACAGGTCGAGACAAACGCCATCGGCAGTTGCACTATCACCTGCTGGGGCGTTGTCCCTCAGGCGAATTCCGGCCAAAACTACAGACAACCCCAACAATCCAGACGCCGCACATCATCGAGTGTAGAGACGTCGCCCACGATTACAAGGTCGGAACTGGCACCTGCCCAACCCCTGTTTTCGACCCCTGTTCATAACAGCACCACAATCACTGGTGAGGAGCCGCAGTAACCACTTCGCTGTGACGACCGGTGGATTGCGATATACTCTCGGGAGTGACCTGTTCACAGGGACCGTTCGATAGTGGTCACCCGGCACCCTCCGATCATTCTTTCATTCACGGAGTTCTGCGATGCGATTCCACCTGTCCGCCATCGTTCTGGCGATTGGCCTGCTCTCTCTGACCAGCTGTTCCAGTCAGGTCACGGAAAATGCGCCAGCACCCCAAGTGGCGACCGACGAGCCGGCGACCAGCGCATCCACAACCGGTACAGGCGACGTCGACGCGCCGAATACGGACACCGCACCGACCTCCTCGTCCAAGTCACCGGAGCCAGAGACCACCTCGGAAGTAACACCGGCGACGACGTCGGCAACGCCCGCCGTCACTCCTGAGGACACAGCGGATGCGACGCCCCCCGCCGCAGACCCCGCAACCATGACCACCGATGAAATCGTGGCCCAAGTGCAGGGGCTCTTCCGCGAGCAGAAATTTGACGAGGCGCTGGCATTGCTCGAAACCGCAACTGCCAAAGAAAACCCTGAACCGATGGTGTTACAGGTGGGCGCCCAGGCCTTCTATATTCGTGGGACCCAGTTGGTACAAGAAGGAGATCGCGCCCGCGCGAACCCACTCCAACTTAAATCGGCTGCATTGGCCCGTCGATTCATTGAACAAGTCGACTCGCCGCCAGCCAAAAAGTTCGCTGGCATGGTGATCTACCAGGAAGCCTGTGTTTTTGCGCTTACCGATCAGGGAGAAAAAGTGATCCCGTCAATCCAGGAAGCGATCGAACTTGGCTTCGACGATATTGAGTTGCTGAAAACAGACGAAGACCTCAAGTCCCTCCGTGAGGACGCAGCGTTTCTGGCCTTCGTGGAAAACGCAGCCCAACAGATGGTCGAAATCAAGCGAGCTGCGTTGCACGAGCAGTTCGCTGCGTTCGAGTCGTTTGACTTCACTTTTGAACTCCAGGACGTCGAAGCGCAGCCGGTCGCGCTGGCTGATTATCAAGGACAGGTCGTGATTGTCGATTTCTGGGGGACCTGGTGCCCTCCCTGTCGTGAAGAGATTCCACACTTTGTAGCGCTGCAGGAAAAATACCGCGAACAGGGTCTACGAATTGTCGGGCTGAACTACAACGAACAGGGAACCCCCGAACAGATTACCGAAACGATTCGCACGTTTATGAAAACCAACGAAATGAACTATCCGTGCGCGATCGGTGACGACGCGACCATGGCCCAGGTACCGAACCTGGAGGGATTCCCCACCACGCTCTTTATTGACCGGGCCGGCAAAGTCCGCCTGAAACTGGTGGGTCTGCAACCACTGGAAACGCTTGAAAGCGCCGTCAACTTGTTGCTATCGGAACCCGCACCGGAGGCTACCGGTGAGACACCAGCCAAGGAGGCTGCCCAACCACCGGAAAGTAAACAGCAACAAGACAATCCCTAGACCAACTGCCTTGTTGAACACGTAGCGCTGACGGCAACGTCAGCGCTACGCGACAACGCCAGTGAGCCGTGTCGCTACCGGATAAACTTTGGTTCGCAACAGCCTTGCCGGGAAGTGCCCATCCTGCCCGGTTGCGGCCGACTTGACCGGCCGGGAGTTTTATTGTCACCTGCGCGGCGGGCCCAGACCCGGTGACTGGTCCGGCAACCAAGCAAAAGGCCCAATCGCATGGTCACGCGGCGAAGATTCCTCTGGACCTCTGGCTTGTCGCTGACAGCGTTCAGGGAAGCCCCACTGGTTGGCCAACAGCCCGTCAAGGTGAACCCGGCGATCCAGGCTACCGCCCAGCGGGCCCCTCTCGAAATGCGGATCGATCCGGCCGCGCAAACCGCCGCAGAACTGCTGGCCTGGCAGCGGCAATTTCGCTCCGTCCTCACCAGGTTACTGGGTGATTTCCGGCCACCGGTTCGCTGGACCACCCAGGTCGAGCAGGAGGTTCGCCTCCAGGATCACACGCGTCAGCAGCTGGTACTCTCGGCAAACGGGCATCCCAGTTTACCGGTTTACCTGCTGGTACCACACCGGCAAACAACCCGCCCAGGACCCGGGATCCTGGCCCTGCACGGGCATGGCCCGTTCGGCTATGACACTGTGGCGGGTCGTCACGACTTGCCTGGTGTATCTGAGGCGATCACCAAGTCGAATTACGATTACGGGCGCCAGCTGGTGGCGGCGGGTTACGTCGTCTGTATCCCCTGCATGGTACCGTTCGGCCGCCGTGTCGATCGAGCCGCCTATGGAGGCCAGGACCCCTGCGCAGTGACTTTCGTCCGCATGCAACTGCTGGGCAAGATCCTGATGGCTGAAAACCTGCGGGATTGCTTGTGGGCTTACCAATTACTGAAACAACAACGCTTTGTCATCCCTGACCGCATTGGCTGTGTTGGCCTGTCCTACGGCGGCCGCATGACCATGCTGACGGCCGCCCTGGAACCTTCCATCCGCTGCGCCGTCGTTTCCGGAGCATTGAATGTCATGCAGGAACGGATTCAGCAGCGTTACAGTTGCGGGGGACAAGTCATACCCGGCTTATTACGTTACGGCGACATTCCGGAAATTGGTTCGCTCATCGCGCCTCGCAGCTGCATCTGGGAAACAGGCAGTCAGGACGGTCTGATCGTACAACCCTGGGCCGATGACGCGATGTCTCGCATGCGTCAGTTTTATGCGCATCTGGGTGCAGCAGATCGCCTGCGACGCGATCGTTTCCAGGGGGGACATCGCTGGAACGGAGAATTGGCGTTCCCGATGCTGAAGCAAGTGTTAACGACCTGACCATAGCGCAGCACCTGAACGCCGCTGTAGACTCTGGCTGCGCGAGGCGTTCAAGTATGCATCGTGGGAAATAGAGGAATCTGCTTTTTTTCTCCGACATCATGCTCTCAAGGTAGTGCTACGTCATGGAAACTAAGCAACAATAAAACCGCCACAAATCGAGACAGCCGCGTTGCCTGGAGACCGGCGAAACGATGCACTACTGCCAGAAAGACGCAACCCGATGATAATCCTGAGAAAGCAACACCGCGAATCTTCCTCGCACCGATTGTGTTTCTGTAATTTGCTCTGCTGGATCTCGCTCAGCCTCCTGCCGGCGGCGTTCGTAGTCGGTACCGAGCGTGACCAGAATCCTCACAAGAACCGGGCTGCGCCACTTTTTGCGAGTCAGAAGATCCTCAGAGTCGATATTCATCTCGATCCTGAGGACTGGATGGCGCTGCGTACCAGTCATCGCATTGCTGAGCCAGGCCGTATCGCGGAAGACCCTTACAAATACTACAAAGCCGATGTGGACATTGATGGAGTCCGGATTCCTGCCGTCGGCGTGCGCAAGAAGGGCTTCTTTGGGTCCGTCGTGTCGACACGCCCGTCGATCAAGATCCGCTTCGATCGGTGGG
>PBOG01000271.1 GCA_002724245.1 Planctomycetaceae bacterium | reverse complement strand
GGTGGCGGCATGGGTGGTGGCGGCGGTGGTATGTTCAATCTCGAACCATCCCGCGAACGCAAGATCAAAGTAGAGACGCTCTGTCTGGAAGAAGGCAAGAAAGATCCAACGCCTCGTATGAAGTACACAATGATTCCGATTGAACGCTTCACCAAGCAGCAGGATGTTATCGAGCTTTGTAAAATGGTAGGTAACGGTCAGGTGCCCCGTAACTCGGCCCAAGCCGCGGCCTGGCATCTAACGGACAAACTGAGTTGGTGGGAACTGGCGAACAAGGATCGTATTCGTCTGAGTAACGGCTATTTCCGCAGGTATTTTTCTCCCCGAGAGATCGGGTATGCCATCCGAATTGCTAACGAGGCAGTACGTCGCGGTCAGCAATCGCAACGCAGTAGCCTGGCCAGTGACGATGTGGCGAAACTGGAATCGCTCAGTAATCAGTAACCTCGTCAGAAGTTGATTGGCTCGGTAGAATTACTCGAAGCGCCGCTGTGCGGCGCTTTTTTTTTGCGCGGTTGCGATTGTGGTAGCACCGACTAAATGTATGTCTTCGTTAATGGGTTGCTATGGCTACAACACCAGATCAACACAAGGCGGATGCGCCTGACAGTGTCCGCTGTGCAGTGATTACACTGAGTGACACCCGAACTCTGGAAACGGACACAGGTGGTCAAACGGTTGTGGATCGATTGTCTGCAGCGGGTCATGAGGTGGTTTATCGTGACATCATTCCCGACGAACCTGAGCAACTACGTTGTTTACTAGAGCAGTTTCGTGACCAGTCAGACATCGATTGTGTGTTGCTGACCGGCGGGACAGGAATCAGCGCACGCGATCAGACTTTTGAAACCGTGTCTGAGCTGCTGACACGCTCATTACCAGGTTACGGAGAGTTGTTTCGTATGCTCAGCTACCAGGAGATTGGACCGGCTGCAATGTTGAGCCGCGCGACGGGAGGTTTAATGAAGAGGACTCTGTTGCTGACCATGCCTGGCTCTCGAGCCGCTGTATCACTCGCTCTGGACCGTGTGATTTTGCCCGAACTATCCCACTTGGTTCGGGAAGCGAGACGTTGATGGCACGATGTTGTTTTGCAGCTGTCACGATCGGTGCCAGCGAGTGAAGCACCTGGAGTGGCCAGGATTGGCGGCTTGCAAGTCAGGGCCGTGAAAGCCAGAATCGGCATTTCGTACTTCGGATCGTAACCGCTCTCGTCAGGTGAAGTGACTTATGGCTTTTTGTATTCCCGCTGGATTTCAGTTTTCAGGGGTTCACTGCGGGCTCAAGTCCGATCCACAAAAACGAGATTTGGTATTGGTGACCTGCTCGCCAGCGAGCGTGGCGGCAGGCGTCTATACGGAAAACCTGATGTACGCAGCGCCGGTAGAGCTGGATCGGGCCCGAACCCCCAGTCAGGATGTGCGCGCAGTCGTTGTTAATTCAGGAAATGCGAATGCTTGCACCGGCCCCAAGGGATTGTCTGATGCACATGAGATGGCCCGACTCACGGCGGAGGCAATTCAAGCCGACCAGGAACAGGTCTTGGTTATGTCAACAGGTATCATTGGTGAGTATTTGCCAATGAGCCAGATTGCCAGTGGCATTGCTTCTGCGGCGTCCTGCCTCGGAAATGGGGAGTTAGATTGGTTGGCTGCGGCAGAAGGGATTACTACCACGGACAAAGGTCCGAAGACAGCGCAGCGGGAAATTGTGTTGGACGGGAAGACAGTTCGGATACTAGGTATGTGTAAAGGCGCGGGAATGATTGGGCCGCGGATGGCGACGATGCTGGCCGTCATTGCGACCGATGCAAGGCTGACTCCCGAGACCGCGCAATCGACGCTGCAAGCTTGCACCGACGCGAGCTTTAATTGTATTAGCGTTGAAGGGCACATGAGTACCAATGACACGGTATTGTTGCTGGCAAGTGGCGCGGCCATGGACGCGCCGCTTGAAAGAGATGACCTCAATTCCTTTGGCAGCGCTGTGCAAGAGGTTTGCATTGAGTTGGCACGCCAGATTGCCGACGATGGCGAAGGCGCCAGCCACTTGATCAACATCCAGGTTTCCGGTTGTGCCACTGAGGCCGATGCCCGTCGGATTGCAGAAACGGTTGCGCACAGCAATCTGGTCAAAACAGGAATTGCCGGTGCAGATCCCAATTGGGGCAGAATTGTCTCGGCGGTTGGCTACGCCGGGGTGCCCTTTGACAGGGATAACTTAGGTTTGGTGTTGAACGGTTTTTGCTTGTTTCAGAATGGTGCTCCCGTGGAATTCGATGCTGCAGTTGTCAGCCAGTCGATGCGTGAACAACGGGAAACAATGGTGGAATTGACTTTTGCCGAAGGGTCTGCTGCGGCCCGCTTCTGGACAAGTGATTTGACGGTCGAGTATGTTCGTTTCAACTCGGAATACCATACCTGATCGCTTGCCGGAGTGCCGTGGCTTCTGCAGGCGTGTTGGTTTCTTGGCCGTATGGGGTGAATGCTGTGGCCCGCAACGAGCAGCTCATTCGTCAGCACAAACTCCTTCAAATCCTCGAACGTTACCGGTTCGGACGTCTGCTTGAAGAGTTGCGTGACGATTTGGTGGAAGAACTTGGTCTGAGTTCGTTGCATGTGCGGACGGTGCGGCGCGATCTGGAAGCGTTACAGCTGGCGGGTGTTGATGTCGATGTGCACGAGCAGGATCGCGGGCGTGCCTGGAAGTTGGGGGCTGGTTTTCGAGGATCGCACAAGATTTCCGCTTCTGCCAGCGAGTTAATTGCCTTGTCGCTGGGACGCGATCTGATGCTGCCTCTGGTGGGTACGCCGTTCTGGCATGGGATCGAGACCTTCTGGAATAAAGTGCGAGAAGAATTGCCCACATCGGTATGGGAGCACTATGAAAAATACCGACGATTCCTGGCGGTGCTCGGCTTGCCGACCAAATCTTATGAAGAACATCAGGGGATGTTGAAGACGATCAATCGCGCAATTCTGGAACACCGAGTAGTGGAAATCGAGTACCAGTCGATTGGCAAACCCGCCGCGCAGCGTTGCATCGAACCGCTGGGTGTGATTTATTTCCAGTCGAGCTTGTATATTCTGGCGGTCGCCCAGGAATTGTCAGGTACCGAATCCCCGATTCGTCGTTTCAAGCTAGACCGCTTTCGCAAAGCAAAGGCTCTTGATGAATGGTTCAAGCCTCCTGAAGATTTCCAGCTGGATGACTACCTCCGTCAAAGCACCGGCATTTTTTCAGGGCAGGAGCCGATCGAAATCGCAATCAAGATCAGCACTTTGGCGGCACCTTGGGTCAGCGAGGACCCGTGGCATCCTGAGCAACAAGTTCAGCGACACAGTGATGGAAGCATTACTTTAACACTTCCCGTCGTACACGAATTGGAAGTGATTCCTCGTGTCCTGGCGTTAGGTGGAGAGGCGGAAGTGCTTTCCCCCGAATCCTGCCGCCAGATCATGGCTCGTATTGTTCAGCAGATGGCGTGCCGTTACAGTCCCGATTGATTGGTTATGGAAAGGGAAGCTACGCAGTTGGGGGAGGTGAAACGCTTGAGAGCGCTTTCCAGCCACGGAGTGTTTTTACGTGGCTGGCCAAAAAGTGCCCCAGCGCGTCCCCTGCTGAAGATGGGTTGGGTTATATTCGCTAGTAGCTGACCGATTGCATGGAAGCGTGTGACACTGGCGTTTCTGGGTATATGTGATCTATCAGAGGGAGCATAGGCCATGGGCGTGAATGAGAAGCCGCGCGTGTTGGTGACCCGTCTCATCCCCGAAGTGGGGTTGCGTCGTATTGTGCAAGAGTGTCAGGCAGAAGTTTGGGAGGAACCGCTGCCCCCGCCACGTGACGTACTGTTGAAAAAAATCGCCGGCTGTGATGGTGTTCTGTCACTGTTGACCGAACGGATTGATGCGGAGTTGATGGATGCTGCAGGTCCACAATTGAAAGTGGTCAGCAACTTCGCTGTGGGATTCAATAACGTTGATGTGACGGAAGCGACACGACGTGGAATTCGTGTTGGGAATACCCCCGGCGTGTTGACCGAAGCAACAGCTGATATGGCGTTTGCATTATTGATTTCTGCGTCGCGCCGCATTGTTGAGGCACAGGATTATATTCGTGAGGGTAACTGGAAAACCTGGGAGCCGCTTGGCCACATCGGTCAGGATCTGGTCGGAAAAACGCTGGGGATTGTTGGAATGGGACGGATTGGCCATGCGCTTGCCCGTCGCTGCCACGGTGGTTGGAATATGCGGATCCTGTACGTTGACAAGTTTCGTAACGAGGTTGCCGAACAAGACTTCGATGCGCAGCAGGTCGAATGGAATACACTGCTTTCGGAATCCGACTTCGTTTCGGTACACGTTGACTTGAATTCCGAGACAGAAGGGATGTTTGACCGTGATGCGTTTGCCCAGATGAGGCCGACCGCGGTCTTTGTAAACAGTGCCCGTGGTCCTATTCATAATCAGCAAGATCTTTATGACGCACTGGTTCAAGGAGAGATCTTTGCTGCGGGACTTGATGTGACAAACCCGGAGCCGTTGGATTTAGAGGATCCGTTACTCAAGTTATCGAATTGTGTGATTGCACCACACATTGCGAGTGGTACGGTTTCTAGTCGAAATGGTATGGCGGAAATTGCCGCGGACAATTTATTGGCCGGAGTTCGTGGGGACCCGTTACATTGCTGGGTGAACCCAAACTGATCGACTCGTCGAGCTGTTGACCATTATTCCGGGGCCTGTGGTACCAGATTTGCCAGCATTCACTAAACGGAAGGATGTGCTGAGTGTTGGTGGAGACAGAAGCGCTGAGTAAATGTTACGGGGCATTCGTGGCGCTGCAATCGTGTAGCTTCTCGATCGCAGCGGGTGAAGTGTTTGGATTGCTAGGTCCGAACGGTGCCGGCAAGACAACGCTGCTGAGACTGTTATTGGGGTTCTTGAAGCCGTCATCAGGTTCTGCGCGAATTGGGGGACGAGATTGTCAGCGTCAATCCTTGGCGGTTCGTAAGCAGGTTGCGTATCTCCCCGGAGACGTACGGTTGTTCCGATCGATGCGAGGCACGGCTGTATTGCAGTTTTTTTCGGATGTGCGTCGCGGCGGAAGTTATGATCAGGCTACTTCAATCGCTGAAGAATTGAAGCTGGACATCTCAGTTCGTGTTTCTCGAATGTCGACCGGAATGCGACAAAAATTGGCATTGGCGGCGGCATTTGCCGCGGATACCCCTCTACTGATTCTCGATGAACCGACCGCGAATTTAGATCCGTCTGTCCGCAATACTGTATTGCGTTTAGTTGAGGAGGCCCGGCAGAATGGCCGAACAATCTTGTTTTCGTCTCATGTGCTGGCAGAGGCAGAAGAGGTCTGCGACCGTGTGGGTATTATGAGGCGTGGTGAGCTGGTCCATGTACAGGACATTCTGGAATTGCGCCGTGGGCATCGCATCGGCGCTCGTCTGACGGGACCTTTTCCGGATCCACCTGGTGAACTGCGGAGTCAGTTATCACTCCAGGTTGCGGACGATCGCTTGACGTTGGAAACATATTCACCGTTGGGACCTATTCTGGCCTGGCTTGCTAGCCTGCCCCTTGAGGAAATTCGTGTCGAACCTGTTGGCTTGCGATCGTTGTATGAACGTTTTCATAGCGCTGAAATCCTGGCAACATAATCAGTTGCTGCGGTCAGCTTGTTTCGTCTTTTCACACTGAGATATACAACGCTGGTCGCTGAGTAAATGGATGTTATGAATCGAGCATTGGTCAAGAAGTGTATTTCCGACTCGCAGTGGCTATTCCTGTCGCTGGCAGTTCTGTTGTTTGTGTTTTGCTGGTTTCGTGTCTGGATTGTCAGTTTTTTGGAGATGCCCAGTTTTGCGGCAGTGGTACAACCGCTGTGGGAGAAATTTGGCCAATTTTCTCCAGTTGCGTTGGATCATCTTCTCAGTTATCCCGGCCGTGTCGCTTTGACATTCGTAGAACCATTGGTATTTCTCTCGATCGTAATTTGGGGCATTGCGCGTGGATCCGATGCTGTGAGCGGTGAGCTCAGCCGCGGAACCATGGAAATGGTGATGGCGCAACCTGTCAGCCGGTTGCAGGTGCTTTACACCCATGTGATGGTGACAGTCGCAGGACTTGTCCTGCTTTGTTTTTGCTGCTGGTTCGGAATCCTGGTTGGCGTTGAAACGACTCAGATTGTCGAGCCAGCGACCCGACCGAGTTGGACAATTCCGGGGACGGAGTGGACTTTTTCCTTGCCACTAGGCCGCGCCGAACCACGTGTCGTCGGATTGGCGACGAAGGTGAATTGTCGAGATATGATCCCACCGGCGATCAACCTTCTTTGTCTGGGTTTCACAATGTCCGGATTGGCGACCCTGTTTTCGTCATGGGACCGGTACCGTTGGAGATCCATCGGGATTGTCTCTGGGATCTTTATTCTGCAGATGATGGCCAAGATTGGCGCTAAGTCGACAGATTCACTGGGATTTCTCCAATGGACCACATTTCTTTCCGCCTTTGAGCCGCAGATTCAAGTGCAAGTTGCTGTTGACTATCCCGCACAGCTCTGGTCCTGGAGATTACTTGATGTGGCCGGCGAGACGGGCGGATTAGGGCCGTTGAGCAGTAATGCGATTCTGCTGAGTATTGGTCTTTTGTCCTATTTGACAGCGACTTGGATCTTTTGCCGTCGCGATTTGCCGGCGCCGATCTAGTGGCCAGCACACCGCCAGATATTGGAGCAACATTGGCGCGGCGTATTGTCTATACGGTCCAGCGTACGTGTGGATCACTGGGAGTTCTGTCTGGCAGTTCGACAGGCATTTTGACGGTAATGCGGGTCCCTTTCCCCACGGTACTTTCGATGGTGGCACCGCCGCCAAACAAACGCGCGCGTTCATGGATTCCGGACAAGCCACCACGGTCGTGCGGAACTTGTGCAGGATCAAACCCGATTCCGTCGTCGTGGATTTCCAGGATCAGATTCCTTTCATCAACTTGTGTCAGCCGAAGTTCTGCGGACGCCGCTTGACTATGCCGACGGATATTTGTCAGCGACTCTTGTGCAATGCGAAACAGAGTTCCTTCGAGAAGAGGCGGCAGTCTCGAAAAAGGCGCGCGATGCACGAATTCGAATGTGGTTGAGCTGCGTTCTCGCTCTTGTGAGACAAGTGAATGTAATGACTCGACGATTCCCATTTCATCAAGGATCATCGGCCGGAGTTCGTCCATCAGCCGTCGCGCTTCATTTGTAGCTCGCTCCAGAAATTCCAATGCCTGTTTGAGTTCTGCGGGTATTTCTTGCTGGCGTGTGTGGTAACCGTTTTGCAACGCCTGAAGCATCATGTGTGCGGCGACGACATCTTGCGTGAACCCGTCGTGAATTTCGCACGCCACAAGGCGTCGCTCTCGGTCCTGCAGGTCAAGCAACTGGCGCAGAAGGCGTTGTTCAGCATTCAACCGCTGTTCTACTGCTTTACGCTGGCTGACATCTTCGATGATCGAAAAACAATGACCTACCGGGTGCGATGTGGCCGGTACAATCGTGCAGGTTACACGCGTCCAGATAGCACGCCCGCTCTTGTGCAGGAAACGCTGTTCCACATGAAATGTCTGGCGTTTGGAGCTCACCAATTCGGCAAACAGTTGACGTTCTTGCGCCTGATCTTCTGGATGCAAGATTGTTGCCACCTCGATCCCGATCAGATCGTTGACCTGATAACCGAGCATGCCACAGAAAGCCCGATTTGTTTCCAGGATGCGGCTTGACGGTTCACAATCCGTACTCAACATGCCAATTTTCGATTGCCGCAGGAATTGACGCAAACGATCTTCGCTGGCGTTTTGATCGGTGGATTGCTCAGGTGGCATCACATCTTACACCGCAGATAGGAGGTGTCGTGGTGGCTCGGCGCCGGCTAGTTTGCAGCGAGGCTGCGCGGCAGACTATATACCGATAAACGGCACGATATCGAGAAACGTACTAACGGCAGCGTTGCTGCAGAATAGTTTGTCCGTTTTCCAAGTCATTGGGGCAGGCAAACGCCGCACAAAGATCTGGCCGATGCCCAGGGGAACGCAAAACAGCAGGTGAAGAGGGAGTGCTGTACAAGTGCTAGTCGTAGAAAAGCGACTTGCAAAGAACGCCTACGGGGTTTCCGAGACCTTCCGTAGATTAACCAAACCATCCCTTCTTATCGAAGGACTTGATGGCTTTTTCTTCGTCCTTGTAAATGTCGAAGATCTTGTTCAACTTCATCAGCTTGAACACTTCCGCCACGTTCGGACTGATATTGGTCAGTTTCAAGTCGACAGTGTCCTGTTTGCATTTCTTGCTCAGCAGAACAAGTTTGCCAATCATCGCGGAGGACATGAACGAGACCGTCTCAAAATTCAATACCATTTTGCCCTGCGCATGGGCCGCTTTTTCTACCAACTCCTTGCCGAGTTGCTGGATTCGAGCGTCGTCCAGAATCTTGGATTCGGTGAAACTGACGATCAGGATGCCTTCGTGTTCCCGCGACTTTAGTGACATCGGTGTGTCCGTTGCTGTAAAGAAGAAATGGCGTGTCCTGCGTTAAGGTAACACGCGATCGGATAGGATGCAATCGATGAAGAGGAAGTGGCAACACACGGAGGTATTCGTCCGTGTTCAGCCAGTCAAGAATCGGCAAAACAGGTGTCAGGAGATTGACGCAGATAGTTGAAAAGAAAGTCAAAAGCCCGGCACTCCTCTTCCCCCCCGGTTTTTTCGACCAGCGTTGCCAGTCGTGTAAATTCCGTTTCCAGGTCGGATCGAGACGACCAGGCCATTCTGGTTGCCAGAATCGCAGCTTCAACAACGGCGTGCTTGGCCCGGTTGAGTCCGAAAAAATCTCGCAGGTGTCCGTGGGATAGTACTTCACAATCGAGTCGTGTCCGTGGCTCTGTGTCGCAGCGGGAACAAACACGAAATGCATACCACCGACAGGCGTCATCCAGGATGTAACCCGGCACTTCCTGGCAGGATGATAATGCGGGGAGTGGATCGAGTTTACCAATTGCGGCTCGTGCCAGCAGATTGACGTTGTCAACGACGTGGAAGATGCCGACGCCGGTGCGTTTGAGGTTTTGAAACGTTGTTGATGTCTGGTACGGGCGTAAGATCAGCGTTCGCAGATCTGGTTCGACAATCGGTCCCATCGGTGAGATGTTGGGTTCCCCGTCGGCGTTGGTCGTTGTGACGATACCTTCCAGGATGAGCGGCATGATGTCAGTTCTGACGGTATCTCTTCAGATATGAAGAGAGTTACCTGACCTCCAAATTAGAATGTGATCGGAACATCAGGAACCTCTGGATTCAGTTCGCCAGGGGGTCTCCAGGAGTCGGGCAGATCAGGAACGGGCTCCTTCCCTCTCAGCCCTGCACCTTGAAGGAAACGGGCCAATAATTTCAAACCGTGTTCGGTCAGTACAGACTCAGGATGAAATTGGAGGCCGACAACAGGGAGTTCGCGATGTCGAATTGCCATCACCGTGTGATCCTGGGTGTGGGCAGATACTTCAAAGCTGTCTGGTAGTGAATGAGGGTCGACTGTCAGTGAATGATAACGACAAGCCACGAGCGGATTCGGCAGGTCACGAAACACTCCGCGGCCATCGTGTGTGATGGCACTAGTGCGTCCGTGCATCGGTTCCTGGGCACGAATCACATGGGCCCCAAATGCCGCAGCGATCGTTTGATGTCCGAGACAGACTCCCAGTATCGGGACCTGGCTGGAGAGTTTATGTACGACTTCGATTGAACATCCTGTTTCCTCGGGGGTCCCGGGACCTGGAGACAACACAATCGCTTGTGGTGCCAGTGCACGGATTCCCACTGCGTCGATCGCATCGTTACGAAACACCAATGTCTCTTGGCCCAGGCACTGCAGATAACGTGCGAGGTTGTGTACGAAACTATCGTAATTATCAATGAGTATGATCATCAGGTGAGCGAGTCGATCAAGCCTTGAGCTTTGTGCCAGGTTTCTTCATATTCCTGCTGTGGTGACGATTGAGCAACAATGCCCCCGCCGACTGGAAGTTGCCACCACCCTTGGCTGGCCGTAATGGTTCTGATCAGGATACTCAGGTCCATCGCACCATCAAAGCCGACGTACCCTAGACTTCCACAATAGGCACCTCGATTCGTCGGTTCAATTTCTGCGATAATTTGCATGGCCCGTACCTTGGGTGCACCAGTGATGGATCCGCCAGGGAAGCTGGCTTGCACTAAGTCCAGAGGGGTTTTTCCGGTTGCTAGCGTGCCGCAGACGTTTGACACGAGGTGTTGAACGAATGCGTAGAGTTCCAGGTCGCAGAGTTGCTTTACACGAACTGTCTCAGGCTGACAGACACGAGACAGGTCGTTGCGCAACAAGTCCACAATCATCACGTTTTCTGCGCGATCTTTTTCGCTGTGGATCAGCTCTTCAGCGCGAAAGAGGTCGGCCACGGCATGTCGCGTTCTTTGCCGTGTTCCTTTGATAGGGCGGGCCTCGACATTGCGATCTCGCACTTGCAGAAATCGTTCTGGCGAGGCGCTCACGATCTGGGAAGGTCCGAGATCGAAATACGCTGCAAACGTGGCCGGGTTGCGTTGCCTTAGTCTCAAGTAGAGTTGCTGGCTCGGTTCGCGCGCTGGACAGAGCAGGCGTTGTGACAGATTGACTTGGAACAGGTCGCCGGCATGGATGTATTCAACAGCCCTCTCTACCGCTTGATGATAGCCGGTGGCGGAGAAGTCACTCGTCAGATTGAGGCCTCCAGAAACCGTAAATTGTGGAGCCAGGCGATGAGCTGAGAGGTCGTTCAGCTGATGCGGGCTCTGGTAGGGTTGGGCTGTTGGGTTTTTGAGGAGCTGATGGAAAAAAGTGAGACGTTGGTGGGCTTGATGTAGCCGGTCTTTTGCCGCGGTTGCGGGGAATCCTTGCGAGATGATCCAGCTGCGATTGGACTGGTGATCGAACGCGACCACGACATCGTACAGACCAATGGCCAGGGCTGGAATTGTGAATTCTGCATGGCACGCAGCAGGTACTTTTTCCAGGCTGTGGCATAGGTCATAGGCAAAGAGGCCAGCTGCACCTCCCTGAAACGGCGGTAGGGAAGTTAGTGTTTCGGTTTGCCAGGCAGCCAGCAATTGGCGCATGCGCGTTAATCCGTCATGCGCTCCAACCGGAACTTCCAAGAAGGAGAATGGATCGGCGGCGACAAAAGAGTACCGACCCAGCACGGGGTCCCGCAGGGCACTATCGAGAAACAAGACATGTGGTAGGGAAGCGAAGCCATGAAATACTTCTACCGGGTCGAGTGAAGGATCGAGTTCTTCTACCAGGGGGAGGCAATTACTCAAGTGCATCCTCCTGGGGAATTTGTGACGGACGTTTGGCTGTGGTCGAATCACCGGGTCCCGGCTGAGACGGTGGTGACTGCGTGGATCCGGTACGTGGCAGCCGGTGACAGGTTTCGTTGACGGTCAATAGACCCCAATCCAAAGGCTCGTCCTGTTCGTATTGCTTGCCCAGTGTGATGGCAGTTTTTGCTTTAGCCAGTTCGTATCCCAGGTAAAACGCATGACTGGCGTCCAGATTACGCGGCTCGGCTGCCAGCAATTGATCGAACAAGTGAAACGGATCTGTGTCTTTCAGATAGAGTCCGGACGAGACCAGATGCAGTTGCCGGTCGTCGGCAAAGAGGCGGTAGTTGTGGTCGCGAACCTGTGCTGCTAACTCCTCCAGTTCACGCTCATCGAGGGTGTACTGCTTGCCATCGCGTAGCATGACCAGCCCGGGTTCAAGGTGTTTGGGGAGAACCTGGTGGTGAATTGCATAACGCACTAAACGACGCGCCAGGTCGCATTCGCGAACGCTGCTACGAGCCCAGTTGATCACTTGTGTCGTTAATACACTGTGGATCTTGAGTTCCTGGCAGATTCCCAGAAGCAGTACATTGATGCCGGCCGAGTCGACATCCGTCAGCTCAGTAAGATTTCCAATGCCCATCATCATTTCCTGGTCAGGAAAATCGTTGCGGACCTGCAGATAACGGTGCAGGCTCTTTGCCAGACCATACCCAATGGGCTCCAGGACATGGTCAATGCGCAGCGCAACATTGGCGTCGGTAAGTTGTTCGACTGTCCCGTAGAGCCCCCGCAGATCTGTTGGCTCATCGGGAATGGCGACGACTTCGCAGCCCCAGTCGGGCGCAGCGTCACGATTGGTGCTGTTGACAGAGAGTACTAGTTCGGCTCCCGCCTGGACGGCGTCCTGAATTTCTTTCGGGTTCAGGCTGTCAATAGAAACTCGATGTCCTTGATCCCGTAGGGCTTTGACACAATCTCCAACGCCGTTCCACCGATCGCCGGGATCGCATCCGACGTCAATCACATCCGCACCAGCAGCAGATAATTGTTCGGCTTGCTTCAAGATGGTGCTCTGCGCTAATCTCGGAGCGTGATTAATTTCCGCCAGAATCTGGATGTCGTATTCACCGTAGGATGGATCCAATTTTGGCTGTCTCCCGAAGAACTCAGGTAATTCACGAAGATCGCGCGGTCCACATCTTACCGGGCACCCGGCCGCCGTTGTCAAAACCTGCAGATCGCCATTGCAATACCCCGGCAACAGGATTTCAGTCACATTGGCCGGAACTTGCAGGTGGCGCTGGATCCATTGTGGCGTCATCAACGCGGCAACGGTGATCGGTAGCACTGAGATCGAGTAATCAAATCCTGCCCGTGGACCCAAGTCCAGGAGTGTGCGCTGTAAGGCCGGTGCTGCCAGCCTTCCGGTCACAAAATGGATTTGAGAACGCGTCATCGACAGTCACCATGCGGAGGGTAACGCCAGGCCTGAATTCAGATGCTGTGTTAGCGGATCTGCCAGTCTCATGGGAGTCAAGTTACCTGTGATCGGTTGTTTTCCGGCACACCTTGATTACGTCTTTCAGGGCGTATGACCCTTTTCGAACGTTTTCCAGTCCGACGCGCGGATACGACGCAGTTCTTCCTGAATGTTGTCACCGACATAGAACGAAAGCCATCCGTAGAGTTTTCGTGTTACCCCGATCGGACAGTCCGGGAAGGCCGGGTCGGAATGCATGCAGGGACACGCAGCGTTCGACCAGGGACGCACACAATTTTCCCAGGCAGTGATGATCCAACGTTTTTGCTGCTTGTCATGGCAGGCGACAAAAGGGTCTGAGACGACTCTGTTTTCCGTGGTCCGCTGGTCAAATCCTGTGGCCTGTCCCAGCATGACACAGTTTTGCACTCGGAGCCCCGTCAGGTCCTGGTTGCTATTGTTTGTGAGCCAAAGCTCCCAACGAACCGATTCGGAACTGGCACGAACACGTGCACCAAATGAAACGTGATTGGGTAACTCACGCGTGATGTCAAGAGAACCATCAGCGTTACGGTTCCATTCTTGTGAGGGCAACACGATACCTTGCCGCGTCCAACGCGTCGGGACGTGGGTATGTGCCAGATAAAGGAGTTCCCTCTCTTCGCCTTTTCCTGACCAGATCGCTTCCGGCACATCGACCACCACATAACCACCGTTCTTCCACGGTGCGAAAACACTGACCTTGGTTTCACGTTGAGGCCGCATGGCCCCGTCGCGAAAACCGATGCGTGGATGACGGCCGCCCGGGTAAGGGAGCACCTGTAACGCGGTTGTTGCTGTCTGTGGTGGTACCTGGAAACGCAAGTCCAACCGTTGTAGCGTCGCCGCGATAGTGTCGGTTTCCATACCGGTTGCGGCCGCGACTTCGGTTTCAGAGAAGCCATGAAACTGGACCATATTGGTTAACCAGTACCGCAGATCTTCATCGTTCAGGGGCGGACGCACATTCGACCGTTGCTTTCCGGAGACGACGTAATGTTGGCGATCGCGAATCACTTCCTCGTAATTGTGAGGGTTGACATTTGGATCGATATACTGGAGCAGATCACGCATTGCGATGACCTGGTATTTGTGCAGAGCCAGGTATTTCATGAACGCTGAGAAACGTTCCTCGGAACTGCTGACCCAGGGATGGGCTCGGTCGGGAACACCGTGAAACTGCAGCACGGCAATATTTCCGTGTCGCGCTTGTGAGACTGCGCGAATCAAGTCATTCAGTTCCCAGTCTGGGCGGGCATCGCCGGCGGATGGAATCAACAAGGGATGGTCAAGGCCTGGCTCATAAGCGAAACCTCGTCCTGATTGATATGGATACTCGGGTAGGCCCCCGCGTCTGGCAACTTGGATGCCGTGATTCCGTAAAATCTCCAACGCGTCTGGGTGGATTGCATTACCCGGCCAGGCAAAGCTTATTGGGGCCGGGATCTTGTATCGGTGGCATTTTTGCTCGATTCCCTCGAGTTGGTTTGCCAGTTGATCGAGAGTTTCCTGCTTGACACTGAGATGATCCTTGGTGTGATTACCGATCTCAAATCCGTCCCGATGGAGCTGGGCAATTTCATCCCAGGTCATGTAGTCCTGTTTATTTGTGAGAAAATCAAATCCTTCTGTGATAAAAAACGTCGCTTTGAATCCATACCGACGAAGTATTGGCCGGACGATCGTGAAATGCGATTTCACTGAATCATCGAAGGTGAGTACAACCAGTTTGTCGGGTATCGGTTCGCGTGCCGCACCAGATGTGATCATCGCAGCAGACAACGTCAGGAGTGTCAGGATCGTTTTCATGAGTTGTTGTCCTGCGATGCAAACGTAAGGCTACGTGGTGACGACTCGAGGTGCGTTGAGCCCGCTGGTGTGTATTCAGAGATCGGGGAGTCAGGGTTCGAGAAAACAGGGAGTGTGGTGACGTGCTAGTTGACGGGTTTTGGGAGACAGGATGCAACCCATCGCGAAGGGGGGCAAGTCAGTGTCCACGGGGGTCCCTCGCACGTAACATTGATTATATTCTCCGCCTAAGTTGCGGGCCAAGGCGACAGAGAGGCTGGTTCATAAGACGGTCTCGGATGGGTGGCTGGTGCGAATACCCACTCAGAGCGAGACGGAAAGGACGGGAGAGAAAATGACCTTGTCGCCGCGATTTTTGTTGTTGCAGGTGCGCGATTGTCCAGACCCGATGCGGAAGCAGGAAGTGGTGTGCTTTACGGAAGCTGCAGAGTGTGATCCGCATCATATGCAGACGCTTGATCTGCTTTCAGAGGGTCTGACGTTGAGGACGTTGCATCAATGTGATGTGGTCCTGGTTGGTGGCTCCGGTGACTACTCGGTCGTTGATGGTGGACCCTGGTTGTCTCGGGCACTCGATGCGATGCGTTTGTTGCACGAACAGGGCAAACCAACTTTTGCTTCGTGTTGGGGGTTTCAGGCCTTGGCCTTGGCGTTGGGTGGCGAGGTGGTAACGGATCGATCGCGAGCTGAAGTAGGTACCTATCCATTGCAGCTGACCAGTGACGGATGCAGTGACCCGGTGTTCAGCCCGCTCAGCAAGGAGTTTCGGGTGCAACTTGGGCACCAGGACATCGTCGATCGTTTACCGTTGGATGCGACCTTGTTGGCTTCGAGCTGCGGTGTGATCAACCAGGCGTTTCGGATTGAAGGCAAACCGATCTACGCGACACAGTTTCACCCGGAATTGACCAAATCCCAGTTCTTGGAAAGGGTCAAGAACTATCCCGAGTACATTCAGTCAGTCGCAGGCGTGACGTTTTCTGAATTTACCGATTTGGTTGAAGAAACACCTGACGCGAGAGGTTTACTGAAGCGTTTCTTGGCACACGTCTTGCCCTCTTGATATGCCATCACCGGGTCACCATGCGCCGGAGCGGTGGACCGTTGACACGCGGTGTATCGTCGTCATGCGCGTGAACATGTGGACCGCCGGGATTTAGATTTCCAGACGCTGGGCAACAACTTGTGCTTCTTCCTGTGGGTGTTCCGGTGGCAAGAAGGGGAGCAAATGGGAACGTCTGAGACCAGCGAGTTCAAGTGCCTTGCGAAAAAATGTGTTCGCGCGGTCAATCTGGCCGTCATAACGTAAAAAGAGACCTAGCAAGAACAACAGGTCATCATCGCGAGCATTGTTCCAGGCGGCCTTGGCGAGCGCTTCGAGGTGTGTGGCCTTGGCGATGTTGTTGTCTTGATAGAGTTGTGCCAGTGCAAACCCACTGCGTTGCAGCGATGGTTTCATCGCTACTGCGCGTTTGAAGGTGCGCGCAGCGCGGTCAAATTGTCCCAGCGCAATCAACGCATGGCCCTGCCGAAAGTAAGGCTCCGCAACATCGCGGGCGACGCTACCGGCGGTCCGATAGTGTTGCAGAGCCTGATGGAATCGCTGTCTGGAAAAACAGCGATCCCCCAGGGCGATCATGCGTTCAGCGCGCCGACGGGTTTCCGCATTCGACTTTCGTACCGTCGAATCGGGTGTGCGGCGCTGGGCCGGGATTGTCTGGCCAGAGAGGTTGATTCCCAGGAAACGCTGAGCGGCCTGCGGCCCAAAAGGGAGTCCCGGTGGTTGATAAACAGGCGGCATCCACCGCGCCGTGTAAGCGCTGTAATAGTAGGGTTCCCAACGATAACAATGGTAAGGGTATGCGACATAACCGGGAACGAAGACGCCCTGATAGATGGCCGAGTAACCGTGGGTTCCCCAGCGATGAAATCGCGATACCTCGTAGTGCTGCCAGACGCTGCGGCTGGCCGAGAAGCGAGGCAGACACGGGGGGGCAGCGGCAAGGGGGCTGAGAGCCTGCAGCACCAGGACGAGGAAAAGCAACCGAGTGGGCATCCAGTGCATGATTAGAACTCCGGTCTGACCTGTACTACGTCGATCCGTACCAGTCCATCGAACCGCACCATTCCACGATGTCGGAACCGGATTATCCCAATTCGCCCCGGTCATGACAAGCGCGGCCGGCGGATCACTCTTCCAGTTTGAATACCTGTTCAGCCACATTCCATTGGACTTTCGTTCCCCTGTCCAGCTTGCGAATAGTACGCCATGTTCCGTCCGTTTCCAACGCGCTGAACAGGTTGCAGTTGAGCTGTTTTTGGTAATCTTTCGGAAGGCTTTTCAGCACTCCCTCGACGCAGCGCGTGGCTTGCACGCGCAGCAGTGATTTGGCGAGCAGGAAACTGTTTCCCAGTTCGGATTTCATCCGTTTGGACTGAATGAGGTTTTCGATTGTCTTGATTGGTGATCGTGTGGGAGTCAGGGGATGTGACCGGAGTTGGCAGGAGTCGCGGCAGAATTTCAAGAAGTCGCCTGGGGTCCGCGCTGCGCCAGCGGTTTGAAATCCACTGAGCAGTGACAACGGAACGTCGTCGATGAGAATCAAGGGGAAATTCGCGACTTGGTTTCCCTGTAACTGTAGATCCGGCGCCTGTCCGTCCAGGTGAACGATCGCCATTTCTCCCGAGGCGTCTTCGGGAACAAAGAGCAGCCGTGCCAGGAGAAAGATACGGTTTGCGTCGAGGTTGTACTTCCAGGCCCTGGCGGAATCATTGCGAGCGAGATTGTAATAGCTGGTTAACGCGTCGATGGCTTGCTTCTTGCCAACGGAGTGGAGCAGGTTCACAGTCTGGATCAGTTGGACGGGTTGGAGATTGAAACCATTAAACGACGCCAGGTGAATTCGTCGTACTAGTGGCAGCAGGTCGTCATTAATTTCCCCGCGCAGGTCATCAAAGTGAATAAAGTTAAATGACGTAACTCGATCTTGAGCCAGTATGTTGCCTGGTGGCTCGTACAGATCGCCAAAATGAACGATCAAATAAGCGCCCGATCCCAGTGGGTAACGGATGCGACCTGTGTCGTCAATGAATGCGCGATCGTCTTGCCATTGGGACGGGCCACGAGTCGCCCGGACGACGGTTTCTACCCGATTTGCAGTCATGCCGACTTCCATGACCTGGTAGAGATTGCCGACTTTTTCGGTCTCTGGTTCAGTGCGCATCCACCGGATGCTGATCAGGATAACCACAACGAGTACGGCACCGGCAAGGCTGGCTCTGGAGACTTGCGACCACGTCCGTGGTGGGTCTGAGGCTTCGTCTGACGCGGCGTGCACACGCGGTTGGGCACCTGGTGGCAGATCCCCGATGGTCACCGAAGATAGCTCGGCCAACATTCGATTGCGATCGGGTTTCGATCGAATCGAATCGCTGAAAAATACGCTGATTTGAGGATCCGCTAACGGCGAGTCAAGATCGGAATCACTTGTTTCTGGTCGGCGGGTTCCGGGGGCTCGGTTGACACGATAGGCCAGGCGACCATTGTGCAGAGGTGCGATGGCGGGGGACTGCACTTCCAGGATGACACGTTGCCCGGTGGACGTTTCACAGGCCAGGTATTTGTCGTATTTGTCATCGGTACGCAAGTATTCATCAACCCGGTAGTCGTCAATGAAGAAGCCCCAGTATTTTCCTTCTTGAAGCTGCTGACACTGCCACTCGGTGAGCAGATCATCCTCGATGAGTCGCGCGCAAAAAACCGCCACGTGTCGCCGACCGGTATATTCAGCTTGCCACTTGAGGTAGGTTTCTTCGAGCTTTGACTGGGGAACGAGTTGGCTCGCCAGCAGGTGCGCCAAGAAACGGTCGATGTCAGTAGACCAGGGATGGCGAGACATGGTAGTTGGCGGTAAACAACGTGTACGAACATACTGACCGGGAACACCGCGTCACCCGGGGGGGAAACCAGGAGGTGGCGATTATACCGCAGTGCTGGGGGCCTACCAATAAATCGCGTTGCTCACTTGTTAGTATCCGTAGTCTGCCTTGAGCTTGGACTCGTCGCGCCAACGCGGACTGGTTTTTTCAATGCGCTGCGTGTGAAGTGCCAACCCGGAAACGTGCTGGAGAAGCACTTCGAAAATCCGGTTTGCGACGATCAGATGTCCGAGATCGCTCTGATGAACACCGTCATTGTGAACGAGCCAGGAAGCCTCCCCACTGGCGCCGATGAGGTCGACATACAAACACTCTTGCTGACGAGCGACTTCCGCTACAGATCGGTTGAACGTCTTGAAGAGGTCCAGGTTGGCATGTTGCCAGCCTTTTCCGCCGGCCATGAAATCAGTCATAAAGTAAGGGCCTAGCAGCACAATCAATGGTTGGATCTGCTGGCGAACACGCTTTACAACTCCCGTTAATTCCTTTTGAAATAGTGGAACTGGAGTGCCGCCACGGGCGTCATTGAGCCCATATGAAATAATCAAGAGGTCGGGATGCTGGTCAAAAACGTGCTTTTGGAGACGCTCGTTGGCTGCCGGTTTTCCACTATACGGGTAGCAGGGGCTGCGTGTGGAAATGACATTGGACCCGATTCCCGCGTTGAAGATGTCCAGGCGCTGATATTGTACATCGTTGATCATCATACCCAGTCGTGAGACCCAGCAACGTTGACGGGTGGTACTCCAGCCACCCGCAGTGGTACTTTCACCCAGCGCTACAAGTTTCCGGAACTCGTTCTTCCACCAGTCTTGTTTTTTATCTGGTTCGATTGCAGCGGTAGCCTGGAGTGATGGGAGGCTACCGGCTATGCCAACACCGGCGATCGCTGAGCTGCTTTCGAGAACGTTGCGGCGTGTCCATTGTTGGCCCGACTGCGGACGCGGCATGGGAAGTTCCTTGTTCTTGAGTGGCACAAGAGAAGTAATGACGCACGACGTTACCTGTGTATCATTGAATGCCTGGCGAGTTAGTCAGCACCGGTAAGTCTTGATGTTTTCAGATTACGGTTTTTCACCGCGCTGCAACCGTATTTCAATGGCATCGAGGCAAGGTAGAACATCCGCAATTCCATCGACGACATAATGGGCCCCAGCCTGATTCATCTTCGTGTACGCGCGTTGGATGCGTCGGCCGTATTCTGGCTCTGGAAGCGCGCTGATTTCGGCTTCGTTCAAGCCGATCTCATTTCCCGTTTTGGCCAGCCCAATCGTCCACATGCCGGCGTTCAAACCCTCCGCAATGTCCGGTACGGTGTCGCCGATCTTGACGATGGACTCCATGGGAAATATCCCCAGTTGTTGTGCGTTGACCAGGCACATCCAGGGTGCAGGGCGTCCCGCCGGCACGTCCGTACCACAGACCATGGAATCGGGCTCGTACCCGCGCTGGCGAGCCTCTTTCTGGACGATCGCCATCATCTCAGCGTCGTAGCCGGTAGTAGAACCGATCTTCAACCCGCGTTTTCGAAATTCCGCGATCGTTTCCAGCGTGCCGGGAATCAGGTCTGCATATTCAGCCAGGCATGCCAGTTGCAGTGGAATGAAGTCGGCAAACATGGTCTCGACATCGTGGTCGTTACAGTCGCGACCATGGACCTCTTTCCACCGGCGCGAAACTGCGGGAATCTTCGTGATCTGTTCGATATGGGTTCTCTTGTGGGTCCCCATCGGTTCGCGAGCTTCTTCGATCGAGATTTCGACACCCTGGCGTTTGAAGACTTCACGAAAAACAACTGCTGGTGCATAGCATCCGTAGTCCACGGTCGTGCCCGCCCAATCAAGGACTACGGCTTGCAGGCCACCCCGGTACTGTCGTTGGAATGTAAATACGTGGCTCACCCGTCTTTCCCTCCTGTGATTTGCCGCGTAAGGTACGGCAGCGACTCCGATGAATCTTAATTGCCGAGGCTCGACAACGTGACGCGAATTCTGATCACTGAGTGTAAGCAGGAAGTTTCTTCGTTCAATCCAGCGGCCAGTCATTATGACGATTTTGTGACCTACCGCGGTCAGCAGCACCTGGATTACCACCGCACTGTACGCGATGAAGTGGGTGGGGCCCTGGCGGTGTTCGATGCGGAGGATGTCGAACTCGTTCCGGCTTTTGGAGCCCGCGCGATGACTTCAGGGGGAACCTTGGATCACGCTAGTTTTGAGCAATTAACCGGAGAGTTCTTGGACAGTGTGACTCGGGCCGGATCTGTCGATGCGGCATATTTTTGCTTGCATGGAGCAATGTCTGCGGAACAAGAAAGTGATCCAGAAGGATTCTTGTTGCAGCAGGCGCGGGAAATCCTTGGTGATACGGTTCCGATCGTCGTCTCGCTCGATTTACATGGAATCCTGACCGACCGCATGTTGCGATTCAGTGATGCGGTGGTGATTTATCACACGTATCCACATGTCGATTTTTACGAAACCGGTCAGCGCGCTGGGCGGTTGCTAATGCGAATAGTACGAGACGGAGTGCGGCCCGTTACAGCCCGAGTGAAGATCCCCGCTTTGGTTCGTGGAGACGAGTTAATTACCGACACGGGGCTTTTCGGTGGCTGCATTCGGCAGGCCCAGCAGATCGAAGCACAGCCCTGGGGTCTCTCGGCCGGCATGCTCATCGGCAACCCTTTTACAGATGTTCCCGAGCTGCGGTCCAACAGTGTGGTGGTCACCGATGGTGACGAAGAAGCGGCTCGTCAGCAAGCGGTCGCACTGGCCGAGTTGTTCTGGCAACATCACGAGCACATGCAGGTTCCCTTGACGAGTCTCCCGGATAGTATCCGTCTGGCCCACGAAACCGCAGGAACGACGGTGCTTATGGATGCCGCAGATGCGACCAGTTCGGGCGCCTCGGGAGATAGTAACGCAATACTGCGGGAATTAGTTGCATCGAATTATCACCGTCCTGCCCTGTTGCCGCTGGTCGATCCTCCAGCCGTAGAACGCGCTTTGGAAGCAGGGATCGGAGGTACCATTCGCACGACGCTTGGCGGTGCTCTGGACCCTGCGCGGTTTCCTCCGTTAGAACGCGAATGCGTTGTGCGTTTGTTGTCGGATGGCCATTTCTTGAGTGAGTCATTTCGACAGCCTTGGAATTCCGGACCGACGGCGGTCTTGGAATCGGGTGCACTGACGGTGGTCGCTTCGACCAAACCGGTGAGCCTGTACGACCGTTCTTTTTTCCTGGCTCACGGCCAGAATCCCCAGCACTTTGATCTGGTCGTGGTGAAATCCCCGCATTGCGAGCCACACATGTTTGCCGAATGGTGTGACCGACTGGTCAATGTCGATGCGCCTGGCGCTACCAGTGCCAACGTACGCGAGCTGGGACATGTGGTCTGTGAACGCCCGATTTTTCCGCTGGATGAAATACCCCAATACCAGCCCACCGCGGACCTGTTTCGGCGTTAAGATGCGCAGGCTTGTCTGGCCGGCGGCCCGCTTCGCGAACAAGTCACGTGTCACGAGTTGGCCCGCTGGTATCGGTCGATTGCTGTGAAGCTGCTGAAAGCCTGGTGCACTGCGCGTTGCACCGCCGGCAGGGATTCAGGATGATGGTTGTGCTGTCAACGTACTGATGTGGCCACGCCGTTTTCTCTGGGTGGCTTTCCGTGAGCAGACCGCGTTGCGGTCATTGGTTGCAGGTCTTCTGGTGGGTCGATCGTCACGAGCGCTTCGAGGTGATCATGAACGGCATTCACAACGCACCGGGGGCTTCCCACTCACTCTATGGTCGCTCCGATCGCTGGTTTTTGCTGACGCTTGTCGCACTCAACTATTTCACGATCTACCTCCACCGAAACCTGCTCAATTATGTACAGATCCCTCTGCAGGAGGGACTCGATCTTACGGAAACCCAGATCGGCTGGTTGCGTCCCGCCTGGTTGATTCCTTATTGCCTGGCCCAGCTAGGGGTTGGATATCTTTCCGACCGGTTTCGTCGCCGTACCGTGGTGCTGTCGTCGCTGCTTGCCAGTAGTTGTTGTTTGGCGGCAATGGGTTTGTCCCGGGGGTTTGGAGACATGGTGCTGGGGCGTGTTGTGTTGGGCCTCGGGCAATCGTGCGCGGTCCCTGCGATGGCCAGTATCATTGCCGATTGCTTTACGGCGCGTAACCGTTCGCGGGCATTCGGTATCTACTTGTTCAGCTACAACTGCGCACTGGTAGTGGCCGGGAAATATGGAGGGCGATTGGCAGACACCGCGGTTTGGCATGTACCGGTTGGCAGATCTGTCATCGACGTGGACGGATGGCGCATGGCGCATTTTGTGTTTGGCTTTGCTGGCCTGGTGGTTTGGCTGTTCCTGTTGTTCTTGCTGAGTGAACCAGATCGTACGGGGCACTCCGCGGAGGCCCAGGCGGAACCCAATGCGATGGGGGTTTGGCGTTCGGCGATCTGTGTACTGGCGGTCCCGTCCTTTCGCTTGTTTGCATTGACGTTTGCATTGGCAGGAATGGTTGTCAGTATGATTCAGTTCTGGTTGCCCAGACATTTCTATCGAGTGTTCCATACCACCTACGATTGGAACCTGGAAGATGCCGGAGTGTTTGCCACGTTTTGGATTCAGAGTGGTACGATTATCGGCCTGTTTGTGGGAGGCTGGCTGGCCGATTGGTGTTCGGCGCGTACTTACCGTGGTCGCGTCTTCGTACAGCTGGTTGGTTGGTTGGTAGTGACGCCAGCGATCCTGGTGGTTGGCACCAGCCAGACGGTTTTCCTGCTGGCGGGGTCGATGCTGGCGGTCGGCGTGGGTGTTGGGCTCTATCAGTCGAATACTTGGACCGCGACATTTGAAGTCGTTGATCCGGCCACTCGGGCTACTGCCGTCGGGTTTTTGAACTTGGGATCGGGGGTTCTTGTTCACTCGTGGTTTGATCCGGTTATCGGCTGGATCAACGAAACAGTCCTGGTCAACCGCTCTTCGAATTCACTTGGATTCTTGTTGACCAGTATGGCAGTTCCTGCCGCGATCGCAGCCGCGCTGTTGGCTTGGGCGATGCTCGTTACGCTTCCCCGGGACTTTCGGGATAGTAATCAGCCGCCCGTCGTTGAATAGGTGCAGTCACTTCCTGGCGTTGCAGATCGAGTTAAAAGAGGTCTTCTATGGCGCTGTTGCCTGGTCGACAAACGTCTGCCAGAAGCGTTCAGCTTGTTGCTGATGCGATAGTATCGCTGCGGCATTTTCGAGTTCCTTCGACTCGAGATTTGCGATGCGCTGTTGGACCCAATCGAGAAAGAACTGTGCTGCCTGGCGGCTGATCCGGGGCCGTTTTCCAATTTCCACATAGTAGGGTCCAGAACTTCCCAGACGGTAAGATGGTCCGTAGTTACTGACAGCTCGAATCAGCATCCAACCACTTTCGTGGAATTCCAATTCTGGCAGGCGCCCGCCGGAGCGAGCATACTGATCCAATCGTACTTCGTGTTCTACTTTTCCATTTTTGACAACTTCAAGATAGTCGACTTTGTCGCGCAATGAGAGTTTTAAACTTGTCTGCAACCGCACGGTTTCGCCTGCGGTGGCTTGAAAGATATGTCCGGGAAGCTGTCCGTTCACGCGGGGTCTTAACAAGGGGCCATTGGTGACAATAACGCGCCCCGCCCTCAAGCCATCCCACCATCGCCGCCAGGTAAGTTGTTTACCGCAATAGACGTAGACACGGTTGTATCCCAGGGGGTTTGGTGAGACGCCAGATGCACTTCCCGCTGAAGGTGGAATCCGGAGGCCACAATTGAGGATCTGATAGTAGATGTGCTGGCTCCAGCGGCCGTTACCGTGCGGGTTCGGGTAGAGCAGCTTGTCGCGAGGTTTCCCCCAGGCTTCGTTTGGTATTTGCGTACGGCGGCCCATGTGATTGTTTAACAAGCCGATGCTATCGACGCGGCCAGTCGTGATCCACAATGGTACATCCCACCAGAACGGTTTTTCGATATCGACGTGCGCATGCGGGAAATTCCGGGCTGACTGCAAGTAGGTCAGAGGCGTGGGGAATTCCGGAAAACGAGCTCTCGAACCGGGAAGTTCCAGTGGTTGCGAGAGGTTAAAGAACAGGAGAGTGCCTGCTTGGCGCGCGTCTTTTCCTGCCAGGGGCCGGAAATACCGATGGTTATCAAATCGTACCAGTGGCGGGTCCGGTACGTCACGATCTTTCCACAGGTTGTTTTCATTCCACCAGCTGATCACAGGTGCTATGTGCAGATCTTCGGCCCGCATTAGCAGCTCGACATCCTTGAGATTGCGTTGCACGTGAAGATCTCCTGACCACCACCCCTCTTTTTTCATGTCCACGAAACGTCGCATCTCCAAGTCGTGCGTGTCTCCAGAATTTCGACTGATCGTGAATTCACCGCGGAGCGTTCTGTATTCGGGGCCACGTTCCATTTCAAACTGGTATCGCCCCGGCTTGAGCTCTAATGTCAATTCGCCATTGAAAACGAAATGATCGTGCCAGAATGGAACGCGCGGTGGCCGGACCGGGCGCCCGCGGCGGTCACGCAAATGCATGCGTACCGGGATGACTTGCCCGCTGGGTTGCTCGACCGCGCGTAGGGTAACACGGCCTTCGCGAGCAGCCTGTAACGTTCTGGTGGTGTTTGGACACACCGCCCAGAACACCGCCCAGGAGAACACACTCCACCATGTTGGAGCAAAGCGTGTGCAGCTGGGGGGCTGTGACGTCATGTTGATATTCACTCCGGAGGGCGCGGGGTTTCGGCTACCGTTAGCGGTCAGGAGTCGAGATCCTACACGGAACACTGTTATCCAGAAAACGCAGTTTCTTGGTTCTTCGTCTTGGTGGAGGATCGGGAGCGGTTGAACGCTACTACAAACACTTCGTACAATGAGAGTTGTGGAGTGCAATTCACATTTGGATACCCGTGGTGCTCGGAAGATGGCGAACGACTACTATCAGACCCTAGGCATACAACGTGATGTTCCCCAGGGCGAAATCGAACGCGCCTACCGTAAACTGGCACGTAAATATCACCCTGATTTGAACCAAGATGACCAGACGGCCAAGGAGAAGTTTCAGGAGGTCCAGCAGGCCTACGAGATCTTGAACGACCCTGAGAAGCGGGCGATGTACGACCGCTTTGGCAAGTCGATGGGGCCTGCCGGTTCTGGTCGTCAGGGCCATCCCGGTGGGTTTTCAGGTTTCGAGTTTGACCAGTTCTTTGGGCAACAGGGCAGTGCCGGGGCAGGTGGCTTTAATGGTTTTGCGGATCTCTTTGAGCAAATGAATTCGACGGGAGGACCTCGTCGCAGACAACCTGCCAGGCCACGCGAAGGGGCCGACTTGCATCACGAAGTGCAAGTTCCTTTCAAGACGGCTATTCTGGGAGGCGAAGTGCGTCTGAGTATCCAACGTGCTGGGGGCCAGGTCGAGAATTTGTCAGCCAAGATCCCTGCTGGCATTGAAGATCAAAGAAAGATTCGCCTGCGCGGCCAGGGCGAGCCTGCACCACCGGGAGGTCGGCCAGGTGACTTGTTGATCACGGTTCGAGTGACGGCGCATCCCTGTTTTCGCCGACACGGTGACAATCTTGAAGTCGAGGTGCCGTTGACGCTGGCTGAAGCCGTATTGGGCGCCAAGATCGATGTACCAACTCCTTGGGGAGCGATTGCCTTGACCGTGCCGGCGGGAACTTCAAGTGGTAAACGCCTCCGCATTAAAGGACATGGAGTGTCCGGTCCGGAAGAACAACGTGGTGATTTATTTGCGGTGTTGCGCATCGTGGTACCTGAGGAGGTAGATGAATCGAGTGCTGAGCTAATACGTCAGTTTACAAGTCAGAATCAAATGGATCCCCGCTGCGAGCTGGGCTGGTGAATCGTGTCGAACATCGTTCCTGCGACGGTGTCACTCGGTTGAGAGTTGGTCCGAGACGCGTGGCTTACGAGAGCAGGGTCTAATGACTCAGGATGATTTGTCGTTTGTGGCCGTGGATGCTGAGCGATTTCCACGTTGCTTGAGGGTTACCAGAGGTAAGGATTTTGCCCGCGTGTATCGGCACAACGTTTTTGCTGCTGATTCTATGCTGGTCGTTCTTGGATCGATGAATCATCGTTCTTATCCCAGGCTGGGTTTGTCGGTTTCTCGAAAAGTGGGGCCCGCCCCGGTGCGCAACTATTGGAAGCGACTGATCCGAGAAGCTTTCCGCACGAGACGCTTGGAATTGCCGGTGGGGTATGATTTAGTGGTGCGACCTCGGCGGGGAGCCGAGCCAGGTTTGTTGGCAATCCGCAGATCGTTGCCAAAGTTGGCGCGGCAAGTTGCCCGAAAGTGGGAGCGGAAAAACAAGTGAATGCGATGGTGAGAATCGTTATCTCTGTTCCCAGTGTGCTGTTAGTACTGGCGGTGCGCGGCTATCAGCGGTTTATCAGCCCACTCTTGCCGCGGATGTGTCGCTTTAATCCATCCTGCAGCAGCTATTTTATTCTGGCCGTACGTAAATTCGGTGCGATTCGTGGCAGCTGGCGGGGTGCCTTGCGCATCTGCCGTTGCCATCCGTTTCATCCGGGCGGTGAAGATTGGCCCTGAAGATTGGTGGTGCAGACGCTGGCGTCTGAAGTGGCGGCGTCTCTGACGGGCGCGACCCGCGGTAGTGAGCGGCCGTCGTGCGCCCTTGTCGCGCCACCGGATTGCCGGTACCTGACCTGGTAGTGCTAGCAATGCCGGTGCTGGTGGGAGCCTTTGCCGATTTCTTTCAATGGCGCATCAGATACTGCGATCCGCAGGTCCGCTACGGTGCGCAGCTTGACTATTTCCGCAGACGATAGCGTTAGGAGCAGAGAATCTCTAACTTCCTGGACGAGAACCCACATTCGATCGGGTGCACTGGTCGATGGAGTATTGGTGCGTTGCGTTTGAGGCCCTGTTATCGACTCCATGTATTGCCTGAGGTCCGCTCATGCTCATGCGTTACACGCATCCTGAGCTGCAGTTTACACACGCGCTTCCCTACGGAGCTGTGATTCACGATCACGGGGTGCAATTTGTCGTGTTTAGTCGGTCGGCAACCGCGTTGCGGTTGTTACTTTATAGGACCGTCGATGACACGGAACCGGTCGATGTGCTGCATCTGGATCCGCAAACAGATCGTTGGGGTGACATTTGGAGCGTGTTCGTACCGGGCGTTCAAGCGGGCCAGCTTTATCATTTTCAGGCGGATGGTCCTTATGACCCTGAGAATGGACAGCGGTTTGATGGACAGGCGCGTTTGATTGATCCCTATGCCAAGGCGTTGGCTGGCCGGTTCCAGCCTGGATCTGACGGTGTGATTCGTCCACCGAAATGTGTCGTCGTGGAAGACTACTTTGATTGGGAGGGAGATCGTCACCTGCGGCGGGAACTTTCCGAAACCGTAATTTATGAGATGCATGTCCGAGGTTTTACCAAGAGCCCTTCCAGCGGTGTGAAGCACCCAGGGACTTACCTCGGATTGATCGAGAAAATTCCTTACCTCCAGTCACTTGGTGTGACGGCGGTGGAACTGATGCCGATCCACGAGTTTCCTATTGGGCATGTCTCGGGTCATGAAACGGAACGTCCCAACTACTGGGGTTATGATCCGCTGGCATTTTTTTCACCACACCGTGGTTACGCGGCCAGCGATGAACCGGGTGCCCAGGTCCGCGAATTCAAACAACTTGTCAAGGCGTTACATCAGGCCGGAATCGAGGTCATTCTCGACGTCGTATTCAACCATACTTGCGAGGGCAATGAACGCGGACCCGTATTGAGTTTCAAGGGTCTGGAGAACCGTGTTTATTACATGCTCGACACGGATCGAAGTCGTTACCGCAATTACTCCGGATGTGGAAATACAGTCAATGGAAATCATCCTATCGTCCGTGAGATGATTTTCAATTGTCTCCGTCACTGGGTACATAATTATCACGTCGATGGGTTTCGTTTTGACCTGGCATCGATTCTCAGCCGCAATCAGAACGGCGAGTTGGTACCGAACGCACCGGTTGTCAACGCGATTGCAGAAGACCCGTTGTTGGCGGATACCAAAATAATCGCGGAGGCCTGGGATGCTGCAGGTGCTTACCAGGTAGGGTCTTTTGGTGTCGATGAACGCTGGGCAGAGTGGAATGGGCGCTACCGCGATGAAGTGCGAAGTTTTTGGCGAGGCGACGTCGACACGCTGGGTGCGTTTGCGACGCGTCTGGCGGGGTCGAGTGATCTTTATGAACGGGCGGGTCGCGCGCCGCATTGCAGTATCAACTTCATCACATCACACGATGGATTTACGTTGAATGATCTGGTCTCCTACCGCGAAAAACAGAATGCGGAAAATGGAGAAGACAATTGCGATGGAGAAAATCACAATCTCAGTGACGGCTATGGTGCCGAAGGCCCAACGCGAAAAAAGGCAATCGAATCACTGCGGGCACGCCAAATACGAAACATGATGACGACGTTACTGCTCAGCCAGGGTGTTCCCATGTTACTTTCAGGAGACGAATGTCGGCGCACACAAAGGGGCAATAACAACGCGTATTGCCAGGACAATGTAATTTCCTGGTTCGATTGGAATTTGGTGGATCGGCATGCCGATTTATGGAGGTTTTGTCAGAAGTTGATCCACTTTCGACGACGACAACCGACGGTGCGTCGTCAGAATTTCTTGACGGGACGTGTTGCGCAACCGGGCGGGTTGCCGGATGTGAGCTGGTACGCTCCTGATGGAGGACCCGTTGACTGGGCCGGGCCATCGGCATTGATTTGCTTGTTGACGCGACCTGCTGTAGACGAGCAATCAACAGTCAACGCTTGTGATCTGCTGTTCTTGCTCAATTCAACCAGCGATCCTCAGGATTTTGTATTACCAGCGATAGCGCGCTCCTTTCGCTGGAAGATGTTTGTTGACACCGCCGCAAAGTCACCAGGAGATATTTTTCCCGAGGCAGACGGACCGTCCTTGGATTTCCAGCAGCGACACTCGTTGAGTTATCGTTCAAGCCGTGTTTACGTCGCGCAGCACTAAGGTCGATTCTGGGTGAGTTTGTTCGGCAGCAGGCTGAGATTTGAGGCGGCGCGTCAGCCGAGGTCGCGGAGGGCTCGCCCGGGGCTCAACGCGTGATTCAAGCCTTGCAGTTCGTCGACATAATGCTGGGTTGGATCGATTCCCAGATGGTCGAGAATGGTTGCTACCAGGTCAGCAGGAGAGACCGGTTTATCGGCCACAAAGGCTGCGTGGGGGTTGGTGGCACCGTACACCTGCCCACCTCTTACGCCACCACCGGCGAGGAGCGCGGTAAACGCGCTGGGCCAATGATCTCGCCCCGTTTTTTGCGTGTTACTGCTTTGGCTGAATTGTCCCATGTGTGGAGTCCGCCCGAATTCACCGATTGCCACCACCAGGGTTGTCTCAAGTAGTCCTCGTTGATGCAGGTCCTCGACAAATGCAGAAAAAGACTGATCAAACATGGGACACAAGAGATTCTTGAGTTTGGGGAAGTTCTCCTGATGGGTATCCCAGCAGGTGTTGACTCCATCAATCTTGGTTTCGTCCATCCAGTTTACGGTGACCAACGGTACGTCGGCTTCGACCAGGCGTCGAGCCATCAACAGGCTTTGACCGACGATTGTTTTTCCATAACGCTCACGTATTGGCGTCGGTTCCCGTTCGATGTCCAGCAACCGCCCGGCACGCCGTTCGACCAGTGTTTGCGCTCGATTGCGATGTCGGCGCCAGCCACCGATGGATTTTCCGGACCAGCCTCCTGGACCCGCCTGATCAAGTAACTCATCCAGTAATTGGCTGCGGCGCTGAATCCGTGTGCGGGGCAGCGTTTCTCTCAAACGCAAGCCGTCGATCTGAAATTGCGAGGTCTTGTCGTCACCCTGGACGAGCATTGCATTGTAACGTTCGCCCATCCGGGCACCCGTCTGCCCTGCAATCCGGCGGGCCTGTCCGGGAAATTGTAAATACCAGGGAAGCACGATGGAGGCGGGTAATCCGCCATGCGATTGTCCGTAACGCATGACCATTGCGCTTGTCGATGGCCAGTCCTGTTCAGTGGCCTGGTCGGTGGTGGGTGCGCCAAAATACTCGCGACCGCTAAAAACTTCGCTACAGGCTGGACCATGGACGTTCATGTTGTGCGTCATGCTCCGCAGCAGGCAGATTTTGTCCATCTGCTGGGCCACTTGCGGCAGATGCTCACAAACATGGATACCGGCGACCGATGTCGAGACAGGGCGAAAATCCCCTCGAATTTCAACGGGTGCCGTGGGTTTCATATCCCACAAATCAATCTGACTGGGTCCGCCAAACAGAAAGAACAGCACGCAGCTGCGTGCTTGTTTTGTTTCGGTTTGTTTTGGAGCCGCCACTGCGCGCTGAAGTAACGCCCAGGGATTCGTACCAGCTCCCACGAGTGGCGCGCCCGCTGCGGCGATCAGCGATCGTCGGGAGACTCTTGAGAGTGGCGAGTTACGTTTTGCCATCAATCGCGCTCCACTACTGGAATCGAGGTTCTGGTTTGCCAGCACCAGCTATCTATCCTATCGGATTCTGACTGCAGTTGTGAGAAAAACGAGCTGGTGTCGGGAATCTGTGGTTTTCGATCTGGAGCAGGTGGCCCGCTGCCGGTGTTTAGTCTGGGGCACCGGGTGAATGTTCTCTGGACGTACGTGTTTTCCAATAGTGGTGGGCCAGCAGGAGTAGCGCGGCGCAGGCAGTGGCCAGTGACAGGTAATGCAGCGCTGTCAGCACGTTCAACAGCATCTCAAGTACTTTCGATCAGGTGGAAGCAGATGTGTTGTCGGGTTGGAACCAGCGCGTGCCGGTGGAGTTATTGCCAGTGACGAGAACCGCAACGAAATAGGCGGTCAAGCAGGCGACAAATCCGACTACCGCGGGTGACAGATCCGCAGTCCATTCGAGACGTATCTTGAACCAGTTAACTTGTGCGAAGGCCTGGCTTCCCATGCGCCAACCGAGCGCGGTGAGAAATCCAGTTGCCATGGCGACGATGACAGCAGGTACGCGGCGCGGGTGGTACCAGAAGAGTCCAACAGCGAAAGGCAGGACCATGGTGGGAGCCCAGAAGTCGTAAACGAACTCCAGAATGCTGGCGATATTGCTGAAGTACCAGGCGCAGATCGCTGCTGCAAATCCGCAGATCAGCGTTGTCATACGGGCAACCCGCAGACAAGCTGGATCGGTCGCCTGCGGCGCGAGGTGACGCCGGTAGTAATCTTCCATCATGACGGTTGCCAGGCATGAGAGACAGCTATCGGCTGAGGACATCACGGCGGCGATAATAGCAGCGATCAACAATCCGGCAAACAGAGGGTGCAGGGTTGTTCGCACCAATGTTGGCAAGGCACTTTGGTTGGCCTGTTGCCGGGCCTCGGGTCGTGACAGAGACACTCCATTTGTTTGGGCTTGTGTGAGCAGCTCGTCGGTTTCGCGTTCCAGTTCTTGCTGGACTCTAGGGTCCACCTGGGCCGCGGTGCCCAGGACCAGCGTCGCGGTTGGCAAAAACAGCAATAAGAACAGTCCGGCACCTGCCACCCCCCAGCGAGCTTGCTGGGCATCGCGCGCGATAAAGCACCGCACGGCATAGGGGGGGACGAAGGTTTCTCCCAACAGGAAAGCGATGAACAAGCTGCCGGTGCGGAGCAGGGAGCGGTGTGAGGTCAGTTCAAACTGACCGGCTTGAGCCGCGGTTTCCAGACCAGAAAACCCCCCCGTGGTGTAGAACGCAAAGGCAGATGCCAGGCCGATTCCGAACACCAGGATGGCGAACTGCAGGACATCGGTGGCAATGACCGCGCGCATTCCACCAATCGTCGAGTAGATGATGGTGACCACGGCGCCGATCCAGAGCGCGGTGGCATAATCCAGCCCGAGAATCGAATGCGTTACGTGACCGATTGCTGCCATTTGGGCAGCCAGTGCCCCGACCAGAAAGATGATGCAATTGAAGACGGCCATTTCGCGGGCCAGTGGCCCGAATTTCAAGTGAAAATAGTCCCCCACGGTGACCAGGTTCAGGCCGCGTAGCCGGGGAGCTACGAACAGTCCGGTAAATACCAGTTGTACATGCCAGGCAATGGTTACCACTGCTGCAGCGATCCCAATTTGGTGGACTTGCGCGACGTAACCGACCGACGCTCCACCACCAATCATTGTGGCCGCAGTCGTGGCCATCACGACGACCCAGGGAACGCTGCGTCCGGCGACCGTGAAGTCGCTCGCCGTCTGGACGCGCCGCGCCGTGCGGATTCCAATCCACAAGAGCAGGCCTAAATAGCCTACCAGCATTCCGATTTCGACAATGCGATCGCTCATCGAAAACGACACGAAGTCACCTCGGTTGGATCTGTCAGACGGAGTCTGCCATGGCGATCTTCAAGGCGGCGCCCGTGCCCGGCTCCTGGGGAACCGCATAGTGCCCCTGTTCCACGCGAACAGGGTCCACAAACTGTTCACGCAGATGAGGAATATGTTCCAACAGGACTACATCATGGCCCAACGCGATGTGGTTGAACAGTACAAGATGCTGGTGAATTTGTCCCATGTCACCGACGTGCGGAATGACTTGGACAGGGTAGTGGGCGGCCATGATGGAGACTGTCAGGTACTCACTAATGCCTGCCAGTCGGGTGCAATCAGCTTGGACAATACCAACCGCGCCATTGTGGAGGTAGTTTTTCCAGATCACGCGATTGGGAATCGACTCACCTACTGCGATGGGAGTTGGCGCCCATTCGTGTGCCAGCTGTCGATGGGCCAGGATGTCGTCCGGTTGGGTTGGTTCTTCAATCCAGAAGGGAGCGAGCGTTGCGAGTTCACTTCCCACACTGAGGGCGGTCGGCAACGACCAGGCTTGATTGGCGTCGAGCATAAGCTTGATATCTGGGCCGACGGCATCGCGGACGAGGGTGACTCGCCGCAAGTCACGTTGTATGTCGGAAGATCCTACCTTGAGCTTGATCGCGCCAAATCCCGCATCCACCGCACGCAGTGCATTTTCTCGAATCTGCTGGTCCGGGTAATCGAACCAGCCTACGGAGGTGTCATAGCCAGGGTAGCCACGCTGCAGAACTGCTTCACGGGTGCTGCGTTGGCTGCGTTGGCTGTCGAGCCAGTCGACAACTTCCTCAGGGCTGAATTCATCTTCCAGATAGGACAGATCGAGGAGCTGAACAAGGGATTGGGAGTCCAGGTCCAGCAGCAGTTTCCAGAGTGGGACCTTGCGAGCTTTCGCCCAGAGATCGAAACAAGCGTTGGTGATTGAACTGAGGGCCAGGTGAATGACACCTTTATGAGGTCCCAGCCAGCGTAATTGAGGGTGTTCTGCCAGTTCCTTTTGAAATGTGCCAAACCGGCTCATAAGCTCTTCAATTTCACAGCCTACCAGTGGCTGAGCGAGCAGTTCGATGGCATCACAAACCAGTTGCGTTCCTGCGCCCAGTGTAAAGCTAATACCGTAGCCACAGCGTTGGTCTGCAGTGTGCAATCGGGTGACTGCATACCCGTATTCGGGATTGGTGTGCACCGCATCGGACCCTGCTCCGGCAGGGAGGGGAAAGCGGGCTGCGACAGAGGAAATGGCATGGATCGTGGTCATGTCGTCCTGGAGGTCTCGAACATAAGTTGCCTGACAAGGAATACCTGAAACCGATCGTGTGAATGTTGGAGGACGACCGTGGGAGCAGACGGTGTTTTGTCAGCGCACCGCAGCTAGCCGGTTTATCCGCCGAGCAAAGGAGTGATCGGGTTCCCTGCGGCAAGGGTATGCGGGCGGTTTAGTGGATCGCGCAACCGTCTCTGCGGATCAAGTCCCATTGCCTGGTAGATGGTGGCCGCGATGTCACCGGGTGTGACCGGGTTACGTGCAGGATACGCCCCGAGCGTATCTGACGCGCCAAATAATTGACCAGCTGGAATAGGGCCGCCTCCCAGTAGTACGCTATAGCAGCGCGCCCAGTGGTCGCGGCCATCCGCAGTTGCCCCGGCCGAAGAAGTGATTTGCCCTAAACGCGGGGTTCGCCCGAATTCACCCAACGCCACGACCAGCGTTTCATCCAGCAACCCGCGTTCGGCGAGATCTTCCACTAAGGCTGAGAATGCGCGGTCAAGCGGTGGTCCAATGACATTGTCGAGCTCAGCGTAGTGCCCACGATGGGTGTCGAATACTTGTCGTCCGGCCCACACCGTGACGAGGCGGACACCTGCTTCGATCAGCCGCCGCGCCAACAGAAGTGAGGATCCCAGGTGCGCCAGTTTTCCTGAATCGCGCCCAGCAGCGAACGCTCCGTAACGGGTTCGGACCCCGACAGGTTCGTCTTCTAACTGAAAAGCGCGTCGCGCTTGCGGAGACGTGATCAAGTCGTAAGCCCGTTGATACTGTCCCTGAAATTCAGCAGTCACCGGTAATGTATCGAGCGGGCCGTCCCGTCGAATCCGGGAGAGTAGATTCCGTCGCTGATCCAGACGTTGTGCTGAAAGCCTGGGGTGGCGTTGCAGGCCGGGCACCTGGAAATTTCCGGAACTCGGGTCACCTGTAATGAAAGGATCAAAAGGAAATCCCAGGAACCCACCTAATTGCCCGGGAATGAAGCTGCCGCAGTTAAACATCCGTTGAGGGATGTGGATAAAGTCTGGTAGGGGCTGACGCGTCGGTTTCAAATGCGCGAGTACTGAACCGATGGGTGGGAAGTTGTCACGCGAGGGCCTGCGAATCAGCTGGCCAGCACGGAGGGGAGATTGGCCCGTGACAGTGTAATAGCTGCTGGCGTTGTGGTCGACAATGTTGTGTGACACCGAACGCACCAGGCTGAGGTGCTTCATGATCGGTGCCCAGTGCGGGAGCCGCTCACTGATTTGCAGACCAGGGATTGAAGTACTAATCGGCTTGTACTTCCCACGAATTTCCACGGGTGCCGACGGCTTGGGATCCCACAAATCAATATGGGCAGGACCACCTTCCATAAAAAACAAGATACAAGATCGCGCGTGTTTCTGGCGCCGTGGTGGAGCGTGACGATCGTCAGCGTCGATCAACTCCGGCAGGGATAGACCCAATGTCGCGAGACCGCCGATTTGCAGGGCTTGTCGTCGCGTTGTCATCCGGGTGTGATCCTGTCAAGTACACAGTGAAAATACCGACCGTTTCTCTTTCTGTTTATACCACGAAAACAGCCCGCCGACATCGAATCGTCGCGTCCTTGCAGGTGGTTGGTTTTTGTGGCAACTCGCTTTCTGGTTCCGAGAAGACTATTCTGATTCGTTCCCAAGGTAGTTGGTTGATTGGTTTTGTGCAGGGAGTGTGAGGATGATGATGCGTGTAGTGAAAATTTGGTTTTGTCTGTTGCCGATCACCGGAATGCTTTGGGCTCAGGGAGACCGTCGCGGGACCTTTACGCAGCCCAACCGCTCGGTACGAAGTCGTGATGTTGACCAGCGACACATACGTCTGGAATTGCAGTTTGATTTTGAGGAGCAAATCCTGAACGGTCGGGCGGTCCTCGACTTGCTGCCATTCCGGCCACTCAAACGCATTTCCCTGGATGCTGCTGAGATGCGGGTGCGTCGTGTACGTTTGGCTACCGGGACGACTGCTGGCGAGGCAGTTGTACTGGAACATGAATTCCAGGGGCAGGAACTTGTCGTGACGCTCAATCGAGAGTTCGCTCGGAGTGAGCCGTTTCGATTGGAAGTCGATTATCAGGTGCGTAAGCCGCGTCATGGAGCACACTTTGTTGTTCCTGATGTCAGTGAACCGGATCAGCCCCGTATGGTGTGGACTCAGAGTGAACCGGAATACGCTCGCTACTGGTTTCCTTGCATCGATTCCCCGGTCGATCGGCTTACTAGCGAGATCATCGCTACGGTTCCCAGTTCATTTCAAGTGCTCTCCAACGGTTCGCTGAAACAGCAGATTGACAATCAGGATGGAACGCATACCTGGCATTGGTCTCAAGCCAAATCTCATGTTCCCTATCTGATGTCGGTCGTGGCAGGTGATTTTGAAGTTTATGAGCAGGAGTGGGACGGGATTCCAATTCGCTCCTATGTGCCGCGTGGTAGATTGGCAGACGCGGAGCGCTCTTTCCAGAAGACACCGGAGATGATGGCCTATTTTTCGGAACGCATTGGATTGCGTTATCCCTGGCCGAAGTATGCCCAGATCTGCGTTGACGAATATATGTGGGGCGGGATGGAACACACATCGGCAACCACTTTGACTTCTCGCACCCTGCATGATGGGCGGGCAGATCTCGATACATCGAGTCACCCACTGGTAGCGCATGAGTTGGTGCATCAGTGGTTCGGAGACTTGTTGACGTGCAAAGACTGGGGAGAGCTGTGGCTCAACGAAAGCTTCGCGACGTACTTCACAACGCTTTGGCAGGAGCATGACCAGGGGTGGGACGAAGCGACCTGGACAAGGCACCGTGATGGCGAATCGTACAAGGCGGAAGACCGGAGATACCGCAGGTCGATCGTCAACTATCAATACCGTGAACCGGGTGCAATGTTTGACCGCCACTCGTACCCGAAGGGCGGCCGGGTGCTCCACATGTTACGGTTTGTGCTCGGTGACGAGTTGTTTTGGGAATCGATTCGTCGCTATGCCGCGGTGAACCAGCACCGTACGGTGGAGACCGCGGATCTGCGCATTGCTGTTGAAGATGCTACGGGCCAGGGGTTGAACTGGTTCTTCGATCAGTGGGTACACCATGGGGGGCATCCCGAGTTTTCCGTGAATTGGAACTGGGATGAAGCGACGAAGACAGTCACTGTGACAGTCAAGCAGACCCAAAAGACCGATGACCTTACCGCTCGGTTCCGCATGCCGGTCGAGATTGAATTGGCGTCACACAGTGCATCACAGATCCGTCGAGTGAATGTATCCAAAGCCGAAGAGACCTTTCATTTCCAGCTGGACAAGAAACCAACTCGCGTTTGTTTTGATCCGCGTGATTGGGTTCTCAAGAAACTCACTGTCGTAAAGAGTCGCGAAGAGTGGTTAGATCAGCTCGCCTATAGCGATCACGTGATGCCGCGCGTCAGGGCGGCCGAGAAGTTGTCTGCGTTCAAAGCCGATCCTGAGGTGATCGAAGCCTTGGTGGCGACTGCGGGTAACGATCCGTTTTGGGCCGTTCGCGAGCAGGCAGTCAAGACGCTGGGTGGAGCCAACGGAGAGCAGGTGCGTCAGACTTTGCTCGCGATCTCTCGTGATGACCAGAAATCTAATGTGCGGCGTCAGGCAATTGCGGCACTCAAGAACTTCAAACACGAAGAGACAATTGCGACTTTGCGTCAAACCATTGCGGATGATCCGTCGTATTTTGCCGTCGCGGCCGCGTTGCGATCACTTGTTGCGTTGGATCGCGAGCAGGTGGCAGATGATTTGTTCCAGGCGCTTCAGCAGGATAGTTACCGGAATCTCATTTTGCGGGCTGCAGTCGATGGGTTGATCAATATCAAAGCCGAGGGTGCGGAGACGACGTTGCGAAGTACATTGGAGGAATCTCTGACGCCGGACCGCAGGGTTGCCGTGATCGCGGCGTTGGCGCGATTGCATCCGGAAGACCCGGAGTTGCTTCGTCAATTGTACGATCAGCTTGGCAATGACCGGCGGTCAGTCCGCCAAGCGGCGATCAATGCCATTGTCAAAATCGGAGACCCGGCAGCGATCGATGTTCTTTTGCGCTATCGTGGCCGAGAGGAAACCGCTGGCGCATTGAGAGCGTATGATGATGCCGTTTCTAATTTGCGAGAAAAAGAGAAAGGATTCAACGCGCTCCGCAAGGAAACAACTGCTTTGCGAAAGCGGAACCGTGAGCTGGAAGAACGGTTGAAAAAGCTCGAAGAGAAACTGGACGACGAGTAGCCAGTCATGCGTGAAACGTCGTCACAACAGGTGGATCTTTACGCGCGTGACGCGGCGTCGTTTCGTGAACGTTCGCGTAGATTGGCTGCGATGATGGGTTGGCTGGGGCCAGGCCTGGCGCACAGGACGGATTTGCTCTGTTGCGGCTGGGTTCCTGCTTCTGCCGCGCCGCTAATTTGAACCTGACGGTTGTATCGCGGAGTTTGTGTCTGAGAGTCGTGTGCGGCGGCGCAAATCATATTTGCCACCTGCTTTGACGCTGACATAATCCTGTTGATCCGAGGCTGCGATGTCCTTGCGGTTGTAGAAATGAACGGAGTGCTTTCCGAGAACTTCACCTACGTCGCCCTGGACGACGAGTGCGGTTTGCTCATCGATACCGATTCCCAGTAATTGGGGATGCGCTTGTGTCAGCTGGGTCATGTCCGCAAACCGTTTTCTTTGTGTGAAATGCTGGTCGATTGCGGTCCCTGGAAGAAATCCGAATCCCCGCTCGTATCCCGCAGCGATAATGTCTCGGTTGCCCAGCGGATTGCCGCGCGCCAGGAATTCTGCCTGAATCGATGCTCCGGCGGAACTGCCACCAATCGCGCCACCACGTCGCAATACGGCATGAAATTCTTCCAGCGCACGTGTTCCATAATAGGCATCGACAAAGCGCCATTGCCGGCCACCGCTGAACCAGACTCCGCCGGCTTGACGAAGGGTTGCCAGGTACTCTTTGGATTCGACCTCGGTCCGCGAACGCTGCTTCAGCACTCGTACGTCACGTGCGCCCAGACGACGAAACCGATCGGCATCGCGACTGCCGCGGGGATTGGGAACTGCAGTCGGCAGCACGACGATCGTTTGGTTCTTGCCGCCGGCCAGTTCGAGAAAACGTTCCGCCACCGAGTCGAGAACTCCTCCACCAACAATCACAAGAGATCCGTAAGCTAGCTGTGCTGGTCTTGGACTGGCTGCTGGAAACGGCGGATGGAGTCGATTGGCAGCTTGTCTGCGGAGAGCGGTCAGGTCGGCCACCGCTCTGGACTTGAGTTCCAGAGTTTTGGTTTCGTGGTATTGGGTTCTGGCGAAACAAACCGTTACTGTGGAACGACCCATAACCTCCATGCGGCGGTTGGTCACGACCAATGCAGTGCCCTCGTCTACTCCCAAACCGATCATTTGGGGATGTTTGTTGAGGACGTTCAGAAGTCGCGGTTGTCGTTTACGCGCCAGGAAATGCTGGTCGATTACGCTTCCGGGCAGGAACGCAAAACCCGTTGCGATTTCTGCAACAGGTGATCCGCGCGCAATCATGAGTCGAGACTGTACAGCAGCTCCCGCAGAACTTCCTCCGATCACGCCACCGCGCGCGAGTAATGCGTAGAGTTCACGCTCGACAGGCGTGTTGAGATAGACATCCGTGACTCGTGTTTGACTGCCACCACCGATCCAGACGCCCGTAGCGTTCTGCAGTATCGCGCTGAACGACTCACGATTTGCGATGTCCCGTGATCTCGTATGTAATACCGTTACAGATGCAGGCGTGAGACGCTGCCACTTCTGCGAGAGCGTAGCGAGATATCCCTCATCATCTGCCCGCTGACTGGCGGTTGGTATCAGCACGAGATGCGCTTCGTTGCCTCCGGCCAGTTTGACAAATCGCTGGAGGAGGCTCTTGTCTAGTTCACCACCCCCGGCGATTACCAGCGATCCTGAAATGCCCTGCGGTTCGATGTAGTGGGGAAACTGCGGCGGTGTGTCTTCACCGAAGCCGTCAGATACGGTGGCCAACGCGACGACGAACACATACCAGTAATGAACGAGCGGTTTCATGGCAGCCTGTCTCTCCGGTGTTGCCCAACCACTTCATTGGTGACAAAGGTGAGTCGCCAATGAAGTGGTTGCGTTGTTTGCGCGTCTTGTTGCGGCGCGCTGCCCCCAGTGGGTCTGTGCCGTTTGAAGTGCTAGAATGCGAGCCCTGTCATGCCCGTTGCAGCAGGCCCAGCATATCACACCAAGAATTCAAGAGTAGAGATCCATCGGATGAAAACAAATCCTGTCAAGCGGAAGCTAGAGCAAGGCGAACCGACGTTCGGTACATGGCTATCTTTGGGGGACTTGTATGCGACTCGCGTACTAGCTCGTTTGGGATTTGACTGGATGACGCTCGATATTGAGCACTCGGCAATCGACTGGAAGCAGGCGACAACGATTTTTGGAGCGATTGCGGATGCTGGGTGTGTTCCCTTGGCGCGTGTTCCTGAGGGCACCCACCACTACATTAAGCGCGTGCTTGACGCGGGAGCGTGGGGGATCGTGGTGCCGATGGTTGACACCGTAGAGCAGGCGCGCATCGCGATCGCGGCTGCCAAGTACCCGCCGACTGGAAATCGTAGCGTAGGTGGCGGGATGCATTCCATGAACTTCTCTGCAACCGCTGGCGATTACTACGAACGAGCAAACGATGAAATTCTGGTGGTTCTTCAGACCGAGAGTCCACAGGGAGTCGAGAACGCCCCAGAGATCTATAGCTTGCCAGGTTGCGATGCGATCTTCATTGGGCCGAATGATTTGCGTTTCCAGATGCGCGAAGAGGATGGAACTTTTCCAACTCCGGATGCACATGAAGCAGCGATCCAGCGCGTGATCGAAGTTGGCAAACAGGTAGGGACCCCTACCGGGATCCATGCGATGGATGAGCAGTCCGCTCTGGATCGCGCACAGCAAGGTATGCAGTTCCTGGCGATTGGCAGCGATTTGAGAATGATGACTGCCAAGGCACAAGAAGTGGTGCAAGCAGTCTTTCCGGAAGAGGGTGCGCGGGATGTGGCCCGCTATTGATTGGCTAACTGGCGTTCTGGCGGGCAATACGGGATAAGTTGTGAGTCGCTGGCGCCAACGCGGTGGTGGTTTGTCGCGTTCGCGGACGTGTTTTTCTGACGTCACTTCTGGGTCCTGAATAGGCGAAGCGATGACGGTGTTCCTGTTGGCAACCTTGGATACCAAGGGACCGGAAACGCAGTTGTTGCGCGAACGTTTGCAGGCACTCGGTATCCAGGTTTGCCTGGTTGATGTGGGTTGCCTGGGAACACCGACCGTGGCGGCGGACATTTCCCGCGAGGAGGTATTTGCGGCGGCTGGCACTACTCATCATGAGCTGGTGGTGGCCAACGATCGGGGAGCTGCGGTCACAGCCGCTGCGCGTGGGGCAGCGCAAATCGTCAAGAACGCGCATCACCGCAATCCCGTGCAGGGTGTCCTGGCATTGGGAGGTTCAGCTGGTACGACGATCGGTACTGCCGCAATGCGAGTTCTGCCCCTGGGGATTCCCAAATTAATGGTGAGTACTCTTGCGTCAGGGCAGGTCCGACCCTATGTGGCGGACAAAGATATCCTGATGCTTAATTCGGTGGTTGATCTTGCCGGAATCAATCGAATCAGTCGACAAGTGCTGACGAATGCGGCCGCGGCGATGGCCGGGATGGTGCAGCAGCAAACCTCCTTTACGACGCGAGACCGACCCCTGGTGGCAGCTACGATGTTTGGCGTGACGACTCCTTGTGTTGAACGGGCACGTGCCGTACTGGAAGACGCCGGTTACGAAGTATTAGTTTTCCACGCGACTGGTAACGGCGGGCAGGCCATGGAGTCATTGATCGAGGAAGGGTTGCTTCTTGGCGTTCTCGATTTAACGACGACCGAACTGGCAGATGAATTGGTTGGCGGCATTCTATCGGCCGGTCCAAATCGACTCACCGCAGCCGCTCGACACGGCATTCCACAGGTCATTTCCGTGGGTGCGACTGATATGGTCAATTTTGGCCCTCCAGAAACGATTCCTGCGGAGTTTTCTGGGCGTACTTTTTACCACCACAATCCCACCGTGACGCTGATGCGGACAACTATTTCTGAGAATCAGCGTGTGGGTGCTGACATTGCCAGGAAAGTTTCTGACGCCAAGGGCCCAGTGGCCATCTTGTTGCCGTTGCGAGGTGTGTCGGCGATCGATGCTGAGGGACAGCCGTTTGAGGATTTGATGGCTCGCCAGGCGTTGTTCGACACAATCAAAGAACATGCCGCTGGTGTACCAGTGCTCGAGTTGGATCATCATATTAATGACGAACTGTTTGCGGTGGCCGCGGCGGAGCACTTGTTGGGGATGATCCAGTCCGAACAACTTGACCAAACTGACTGAGCTTGCCGTGCATTACCAGAATAGGACTAGCCGGTGCGAGGAGCCTGAGCAATGGGTTTGTTTTCAAGGGATGCAATTCTCGATCGAATGCGTGCCAAACTCGCGGCTGGTAAGCCCATTGTTGGCGGTGGAGCCGGGACCGGGTTGAGTGCGAAGATGTCGGAAGCGGGTGGTGTGGACCTGCTCGTGATCTACAACTCTGGCCGGTTTCGCATGGGGGGGCGTGGATCCTTATCAGGAATGATGCCCTATGGGGATGCCAATGCGATTGTCATGGATATGGCACGCGAAGTGATTCCTGTGGTCACTCACACGCCTGTACTGGCGGGTATTTGTGGAACAGATCCTTTTCGAGTGATGAAGTTGTTTCTGCGACAGGTTGATCAGGCGGGGTTTTCTGGGGTACAGAATTTTCCCACAGTGGGGCTGATTGACGGCCGCTTTCGGCAAAACCTTGAAGAGACAGGTATGGGATTTGGTCCCGAAGTGGACATGATTCGTACAGCACACCAGATGGGCCTGCTGACGACGCCTTATTGTTTTGATTGTGACCAGGCGGCAGCGTTAGCTACTGCCGGAGCTGATATTTTGATTCCACATATGGGTTTGACGACCAAGGGGACCATTGGCGCGGAGACTGCCTTGACGCTCGAAGAAGCAGTTCGTCTTGTGCAGGAAATGCACGACGCTGCGAAACGAATCAATCCTGATATTCTGGTTCTCTGTCATGGAGGTCCCATCGCCGAACCGGAGGATGCTCAGTACATTCTTGATCAGACTGAAGGTATCAGTGGATTTTATGGCGCGAGCAGTATGGAACGGCTACCTGTGGAGCCCGCGATCGAAGAACGCGTCCGCCAGTTCACCGAACTCTCTTTGATGCGATCGCAATGATCGACTTCTGCACGTGCTTGTTCTTTCAAGAAGTGACTTTCCTGGATGGAATGCAGTGATGAAGAAACGTAGATGGCTGGGGTTGCAGATAGGTCTGGTCTTGAGTTGCTTCCTGTGTGGGTATGGGTTGGGAGAGGAAAGGACAGCAGCGCGCCAGAAGATTGCGCAACGCCCCAATATCCTGTGGATCAGTCTTGAGGATATCAGTCCCGATTTGGGCTGTTACGGTGATTCTTACGCGATTACGCCGCACATCGATCGCCTGGCACGACAAGGTGTATTGTTTACCAATGCCTTCTCTCATTCTGGTGTGTGCGCCCCGACACGGTCGGGTGTGATCACCGGGATGTATCCCACCACGATTGGCACGCAGCATATGCGGGCCAATGGTGTACCTCCGGAATATGTACGTTGTTTTACCGAGTACCTGCGCGCGGCTGGATACTATTGCACGAACGATTCAAAAACGGATTATCAGTTTGCGGCGCCACTCACGGCTTGGGACGACAACCGACGGGGCGCGCATTGGCGTAACCGACCGGACGACAAGACCCCCTTTTTTTGTGTCATTAATTTGACCAGTACGCACGAGAGTCGTATTCGACAACCGGAAGCGGCCTACCAGAGGTTGCGTTCTTCACTGCCACCTGAAAAGCGGCATGACCCTGATCAGGCACAGGTTCCTCCCTACTATCCTGATACTCCTGTGACGCGAAGTGATTGGGCACATTATGCTGATCTGATCACTGCGACAGACCGACGAGTTGGAAAGATCCTGCGGGATCTGAAGCAAGATGGCCTGACCGATCGGACGGTTGTCTTTTTTTGGGGTGACCACGGTCGTGGCCTGCCACGAGCAAAACGTTGGATTTACGATTCCGGAATTCGCGTGCCCCTGGTTGTTCGTTGGCCGGGACATCTTGTCCCGAATACGCGCCGCGATGATATGGTTTGTTTTCTTGATCTGGCACCAACGGTCCTGTCGCTGGCGGGAGTTACAGTGCCCCGCCATATGCAAGGACAGGTGATTTTAGGGCCTGAGCGTGCACCGGAACGTGAGTTTATCTTTGCGGCGCGTGATCGCATGGATGAAGCTCGGGACATTATTCGTGCTGTCCGGGATAAGCGGTTCAAGTACATCCGCAATTTCATGCCTGAACTTCCCTACGCCCAGTCCATAGACTATATGGATCAGATGCCGACAATGCGCGAAATGCGCCGACTCCACGTCGCAGGCGATTTGAACGCTACCCAGCAGCTGTTTTTCCGCTCTACTAAACCGGTCGAAGAGCTTTACGATACGCAGGCCGATCCACATGAAATCCGGAATTTAGCAGCGGATCCTCAATTCCAGGGTCAGCTACAGCGTCTGCGCAAGGCGCTCGACATCTGGTCCCGAGAAACCGGAGATTTGGGTTTAATCCCAGAGCCGATTCTCGATGAGGTAGTGCGACCAGAAGGTCGTTGGAGAACGACAGAACAGCCGCAAATCACTGCCCAGGATGGCCGGGTCACGGTGTCTTGTCGCACCAAGGGTGCTTCAATTGCCTATGCGATTGGAGCGGATCAGTCCGGGCAGCGTGGGTGGAAACTCTATACAGAGCCGATCACAGTTTCTTCCAACACCCGGCTGCGGGTAAAAGCCTGCCGCCTGGGATACCGCGATAGCCCGGTTGTGCAAATGGTCGTACCTTGATCGTCTCAGCAGGCTATCCATCAAGCCTGACGTGGTTTATGGGCTGGGATGATGACGCACCGGGGGGCGATGCGATAGACAAGCTCAGGTTGAATAGACCCAGCGACCTGTAACTAAGGTAGGTACAAGCAGGGCCAGCACACCAATCGCACAGTACACATCGCTGGTGTCCAATACGATGGCAGCATCAAGCGTGATGATGGAGAGGATGCAATTCTTCACGGCGAATTGCACTTTCTGTGGAGATGGGTTTGCGATGGCGAGTAGGCAGCGTCGCAATATCACAAGCGTCAACAGGGTCATCAACAGCACCCAGCCGCCTTGTTTGGCCAGTAGTAATGTTCGCTCAGGCTCAATACGCTCAAGGGTGTTGTGTAGTAAGCCTAGAGTGATAATTCCTGCAACCATGACCAGTGTTGCCAGCGCGAGGCTCAGACGATGACTTGTTTCAGCTTCACTGCGTGCAAACCACGTTACCCCGATGATATAGATTCCGAGACCTCCGCCGGCAATGAGTGGGGCGGGCCCATAGTAGGCAAGCCACCAATCGGTAGCTGGTGCTGCGATGCTCGCGCCTAACAATACGTTCAGGAACCGGCAAGCAGCCATTCCCACCGGTCCCAGTGGAGTTCTCTTTAACCAGGCGTCGTACAGTAACACAGCGCTCGCCAGGACCAGCGCTACAGCTGCGGGACGCCAGGCGAGTACTTCTTCGACTGGACAGAAGACGCCTGCCAAACCCGCCAAGAGTACGCCGCCGGCTAGCATTCCTATGCCAATAAACCGGGCAGACGGCAATGAGATTCTGCCCGCAGGAAGAGGACGTTCAGGTCGTTCACGGCGGTCAATGTCAATGTCGAAGACGTCGTTCAATACCATTCCGGCGGTGTAAATCAGGGCGGACGCACCTGCCAGCAAGAAGAAGGCAATGCCGGGATCAGGACTTCCGCGAACGAGCAGAAATCCCATGGCAATATCAGCGATGGCTGTAAACACATTAGGAATGCGGAACAGTCGCAGGTAGTCGAGCAAGCGAGGAGTTGTGGAAGATGCGTTCACAGATTTGAATTCGTACGTCAGGGAACACGCGCTGGAATCGCGTTTTGGGCCAGTAAATAAACCATACCAGGTGACACCAGTGCCTAGCAGTTACCAGTAGACCGTTTTCGATCGAGCGATGCGAGGGGCAGCAATAAAGTGACTTGCCGGGTGTTCTGCCACGTTGAACCTGGAGATTTGCTCGGGTCTGTCTGGAATTGTGGGATCCCGTGGACCCGGAGGTACAAAAAAAGACCTGCGAGCGGACTCGCAGGTCTTTGGGTATGGGTTGCGCTGGTCTAACGTTTACACCAGTTCTTTCATTGGCATGACTTCCGGGTCGACCGGGTAGTAAGGTCGCCCGCGCAGATCGAATTGGCGGTTGGCCGAGACTCCCAGGAAGTCCCAATCCAGGCCGATATTGTGGTACAGCGTGGAGTGGACTTCTGAGAAGGTGACCGGCCGATCCGTCGCGTATTCACCGAGTCGATTTGTCGCACCGATCACCTGGCCGGCACGGATACCACCGCCTGCCATGATGGCGCAGGACACTCGCGGCCAGTGATCGCGTCCCGCATTCTTGTTGATCTTTGGGGTCCGTCCAAATTCACCCCAACAGACGATGCCGACATCATCCAGCATACCGCGGTCATCCAGGTCATCCACCAAAGCCGTTAGTGCCCGATCGAGCATCGGCATGTCCTGACGGCTGCGGTTAAAGTTGCCACCATGCCAATCCCAACGGCTAAAGTTCATCGACACCACGCGTGCACCGGCTTCAACCAGGCGTCGCGCTACCAGGAAATTCTCGGTGACCTTTGGTGCGCCGTCGGCCGTAAAACCCGGATTTCCTTTACCGTAGCGCTCGATCAATTTGGGATCTTCTTTCGTATAGTCGAGCGCTTCGGCGAGTTTTGAATCAGTCAGAATCCCCAGCGCCTGCTGGGTGAACGAGTCGACACCTTCCATGACGCCCGTGGCGTCGGTTTCACGACGGAAATTGTCGAGTGACGTCAACACCGCGTTACGATCGCTGAGGCGATCCAGGGTGATGTTTTTCAACACCATGTTTTCGCGAGATTGCACCGAACGTTTCGCACCTTTACCACCTACCAGCCGGAAGGGTGCATGCTTCATTCCGAGGAAACCACCGTTACCTGGATCACCCCAGGGAGCGTGGTCGGTCTTGTACATCAAGCTGAGATGAGGCGGAATGGTGTGGTTGACGGGTCCTTGTAGCCTGGAGACCCAGGCACCCATCGAAGGCCAGCCACCGGCCGGAGGATTGCTCGGAGCGCGTCCAATCATGGCTTGAACCGCCGCATGACCTCCACGGGCACCGACGATGGAGCGAATGGGGACATATTTCTCCATTGACTGCGCGATCATGGGGAACAGTTCGCAAATTTCGATACCTTCTACCGATGTATGGATCGGCTTGAACTCCCCGCGAATTTCGCGGGGTGCATCGACCTTCACATCCCACATATCCTGGTGTGGCGGGCCGCCACCGAGGAAAATATTAATGATCGCTTTATGCGAATTTTTGATTCCGGCTTTGGATTCCGCAGACAATAGCTGCGGAAGGGTGAGGCTACCCATTGTCAGCCCGCCGCCAATCGTGAGGAAATCACGACGACTCACCCGGTCACAAAAACCGTTGCGTCTACCCGTTTTTCCGAGAATGGTGAGCATATGCTTGAACCTCGGCAAAGTGAAGTTGATGTTGTAAAAGCACCGACACACATCATCATATATGTCGACCGTATTGACCAGCGCAGGTCACAATCATCCTATCAAAACTGGTCGATCTGTTCAAGTTTTACGATTAGGCTGTCATTGCGGGTTAAAACGGTACGAACAGGCGGTGCTAGCACGGTCTCTGGACGGCGTTCTTGCTGCGTGAATGGGACGCTGTTCCTGGTACTTCGCGGTACCGTGTTCTGAATGTGCCAGCGGCTGGTTACTGTTCCTGTTGACCCGCAGGCGCCTGTAACTGGTGCCCATGCGCGGGGTGCGTATACTGGGCTGGGGGCTTACTGGGCTTGGGGCTGTCGACGGACGTGGGCGGTAGCTAACACAGATCATGCACGAGGAACCTGCAGGATGGCCGGCGAAAACGTTCAATCGGGAAGAATCATGGCGGGGATTCCCGAGACCAATGCGGCTTTGTTCCATCGGTTGCGGTTTTCGGTCGGCGATCCGACTGTCCTGATTGAGTTGCCGGCGGGTGATGGTTTTCACGCGACCTTGATCCTCCGTGACATTGAGATGCAACGTGCTCGTCAGCATGCCCGGGCAGATGCAATAGCCTGCCCTGCCGACTTTGCGCCAGCTGGGGGCCTGTCGGGTGACCGCGAAACGGCAACCGCACAAGCGGCTGCCGAATTCTTGCGGCGGGCAGATGTTCGCACTGTGGTCGGTGACCGGTCTTTGCCCCTGATCTATGCCGAGGCGATCCGGGAGGCGGGAATTGCGTTGGAGTGTGACAGCGAATGGGGCGTTTTGTCGCGTCGCGCCAAGGATGAACAGGAAGTTGAATGGCTTCGTAAGTCCCAGGAAGTAACCGAAGGGGCTATGCAAATGGCCTGCCAGATGGTGGCTCGCGCAACGGCGGGTACTGGCGGGCAACTGCTGGTTGACGACCGACCGTTGACTTCTGAAAGGGTTCGTGCTGCTATCGATCACTGGCTATTGGATCACGGGTTCTCCAACCCGCCATCGATTGTTGCTGGCGGTCCAGCAGCAGCGGACTGTCATGATCGAGGATCTGGAGTGTTACGCACGGGCCAGCCGGTCATCATTGACATTTTTCCTCGCGACAAAACAACGCATTACTACGGTGACTGTACGAGAACAGTTGTACACGGAGAAATTTCCGACACCTTGGTTGAGATGCACCAGGCGGTAGTTGCTGCCAAGGAGGCAGGCGTTGCTGCGACTCGAGCGGGTGTTTCAGGTGAAGCGGTGCATCTCGCCATTGCCTCGGTGATCACACAGCGTGGTTACGCAATGGGATTGCCAGACGAAGAGGCGGCCCAGTCTTACTGTGCGATGACACACGGAAGTGGGCATGGTATCGGTCTGGATGTGCATGAACCGCCATTGTTGGACTATAAGGGTCCGGAGCTCGTGACAGGTGATGCGCTCACAATTGAACCAGGATTGTATCGTCGTGATCTGGGAGGCATCCGGGTTGAAGATATGGTGGTGGTGACGGACGACGGTTGCATCAACCTGAATCGTTTGCCAGGAGACCTTGTTTGGGATTGAGGCAAGACCGATGAAAGTTGCTGAACTGCGAATGCGCTGGCCTGCCGGTCACGGTGGTTGTCCGGTGTCAAATGTTCAACCGATGCACAGTTTTGCTCCGCACTCGTTTGCTCCGCCCTCGTGGGTAATCTTTCTGTTGGTCTTGGCGTGTTGTGTCGACGTGACGACTGCCCACGCCGATAAACCACCTGAGTTCGTCCGCGATGTCTTGCCGGTTTTGCAGGCGCGATGCGTCAAGTGTCACGGCCCTCAAGAACAACGCGGCAGATTGCGACTGGACAGCTGGCCGGGGCTACTACGCGGCGGAATTACCGGTGCAGTCTTGACGCCAGGCCGATCAGATCTCAGCGCATTGTTTGGCCGGCTGGTGAGTGATGATCACGCAACGCGAATGCCTTTTGACGAGAGCCCACTCTCGGCGGATCAAATCACCCTCATTGGACGGTGGATTGACCAGGGTGCGGTCAGCACTGTGGCGTTGACTGCTCCGCTGGAAACGCAACCACATTGGGCTTACGTTGCACCCGTTCAGGCCCCGCTTCCTGCAGGGGGCACTCAAGGTGATGCGCGGTCCCCGCTGGACTCCTGGATACGACACCGCTTGGATACAGAACGATTGGTCGCGGCACCCGCTGCAATGCCTGCGCGCGTGCTGCGGCGCGTGTTCTTGGATCTGACGGGGTTGCCTCCTTCGATTGCAGAGACAGACGCGTTCCGTTTGTCGTGGCAGCCGGATGCCTTTGAGCGTGTTGTCGACCGCCTTTTGGCTTCACCTCGCTATGGAGAGAAGTGGGCCCGGTCCTGGCTTGACCTGGCTCGTTATGCCGACAGCAACGGGTATCAGGCCGATCAGTTTCGTAGCGTCTGGCCCTATCGCGATTGGGTGATCGATGCGTTGAATGCAGATATGCCGTTTGATCAATTCACGGTCGAGCAGATTGCAGGTGATTTGTTGCCAGCTCCGACTATAGAGCAGCAATTGGCGACGGGTTTTCATCGCTTGACGACGTGTAATGTAGAAGCGGGTGTCGACCCGGAAGAAAATCGAGTCAATCAGATCATCGATCGAGTCAACACCACTGCAACGGTATGGTTGGGAAGTACGATCGCGTGTAGCCAATGTCATGACCACAAATACGATCCGTTTTCACAGCGCGAGTACTATCAGCTCTTTGCGTATTTCAATAACACGCCTTTGGAGGTCAAGGGAGACGGAATCCAATTTGATTTTGTCGGTCCTAAATTATCCTTGCCATTGAGTAGCCAGAATGCGGCTCGTCGCTCCAACTATCAGGATCAGCTTGAACAATCGCAACAACGCATCAAGATTCGCCGCCGTGAGTTGCTGGCGGACATCCAATCCTGGGAGACGCGGCAAATCAAACGACTGGCGATGCGTCCTCAATTTCATCCGTTGCACGTCGAGTCGTTCACCTCACAAGGTGGGGCTTCCCACACGCTGCTCGCGGATGGCTCGGTATTAGTTGGCGGTACTCGGCCGCCGGTGGATGTTTACACAGTCACGGTGCGGACCGAGCTGACAGGAATTCGGGGATTTCGTCTGGCCGCATTGACCGACGCGTCACTGCCAGGAAAGGGTCCGGGTCGCCACCACCCAGAACGCCCCAATTTTGTGCTGCATGAATTCACGATTTCCGCAGCAGCCTGTCGTGACCAGGCCACCGCGCAGTCAGTTGTACTTCATTCTGCCCAGGCCGATTTTTCACAGGCTAACTTCCCAGTAGCTGGCGCGATCGATGGCAATCCGAAAACGGGATGGGCGATTGCCCCGCAATTCGGAAAGTCGCACCGCGCGACGTTTTTGACTCGAGAGGTTGTTGGTAATACGCAAGGTACTTTGTTGACGTTTGTGATGGATCAGCACCACGGTGCCAGTCGTACGATAGGTCGTTTTCAGTTGTCCGCGATGACCGGGGATCCGGCAACACTCCACTTGCCCGCAGAGATCATCACGGTTCTGTCGGGTGATCGCCAGACGCGAACGAAGATGCAGCAAGAGCAGCTCGAACAATATTACTTGTCCGAAGATGCGATGCTGACGAAGCTCAAGCAGCGCCGCAGTTCAATCCAGCAGCAACTCGACAAGATTCAAGCGGATTCGACGCTGGTCATGGTTGAACAGGAAACTCCGCGCCGTACGCACATCCTGCGACGCGGTAATTTCCTAGATCCCGGTGCTGAAGTGACTGCGGGAACTCCCCGCGCGTTGCATCCGATGGGATCAGGGTTGCCTGCCAATCGACTTGGGCTGGCCCGCTGGTTAGCCAGTCCAGAAAACCCTTTGACTGCACGGGTGACGGTCAATCGCTGGTGGGCCGAGATTTTTGGACGTGGATTGGTAGAAACCAGTGAGGACTTTGGCAGCCAGGGTGAGGCTCCGACCCATCCTGAGTTGCTTGATTTATTGGCCCGGGAATTTGTACTTGGTGGATGGTCGGCCAAGCGGATCCACCGACGGATTGTGACATCGGCGACTTACCGTCAGCAATCGCGTGTGTCTGTGGAACTATTGCAGCGTGACCCGAGGAATGTCTGGCTGGCCCGCGCCCCGCGTTTTCGTTTGCCGGCAGAGCTGATTCGTGACCAGGCGTTATCCATTGCGGGGCTATTAGCGAACAATATGGGTGGTCCGGCGGTCTATCCACTTCAGCCTGATGGCATTTGGCGTCATGTGGGACGCAATGCACCCAAGTACAACACGTCACGCGGTGCGGATCGATTTCGGCGCGGCGTGTATGTGGTGTGGCGCCGAAGTGCACCCTATCCCAGTTTTACGAGTTTTGATGCGCCGGATCGAACATCCTGTACAGTGCGTCGCAGTGTGACCAATACGCCGCTGCAGGCGCTGACCTTGCTTAATGATCCGGCCTATGCTGAGATCGCTTTAGCACTCGCCAAACGGATCGTCCGTGAGGCTGCCTCGGTTTCATTGGAGAAGCAATTAGAATATGGGTTTCGCCTGTGTTTGACGCGACTGCCAGAGCCACGGGAGGTCGCTTATTTGGTGGAGTTGTTTCAAACGCAGCGACAGCGTTTCATAACGGAACCAGGTCGTGCACGCGACTTGCTCGGTAGTCGAGACCTGAGTCCGGCAGCTGCGGCTGAACTGGCTGGCTGGTTTTACGTCGCGAATGTCTTGTTGAACCTGGATGAGCTGATAACTAAGGGTTAGCGGATGGATGCGATGCATACGATCCAGAACAACTTAGCGCGACGTGCGTTTCTGCGTCATACGAGTGCCGGTATCGGTAGTGTTGCTCTGGCCTCTTTGTTAGCGGAGACTGCGCAATCACAGCTCCTGCACCACGCGCCGCGCGCCAAACGCGTGATTTTTTTGCACATGGTCGGGGCCCCGTCGCACTTGGATCTGTTTGATTACAAACGTCAATTGCAGCAGCTCAATGGGCAGCTGTGTCCCCCATCCTTGTTGGAAGGAGCACGTTTTGCATTTTTGCGAGGTCACCCTCGGTTGTTAGGTACCCGCTACAGGTTTCATCGACATGGTGAATCTGGTCTGGAAATGTCAGAGCTACTGCCGCACTTGTCAGCGGTTGCCGATGAAATAGCAGTCATCAAGACCATGCGGACTGAGCATTTCAATCACGCGCCCGCACAGTTGTTCTTGCATACCGGGTTTGGGCGTTTTGGCAGACCGACGATGGGGTCGTGGGTAAATTACGGATTGGGTAGCGAAAATCGGGATCTGCCAGGTTTCGTCGTCTTGATCACGGGCCTGGTAGGAGGTGCTGGAAACAGTATGTGGGGAAGTGGTTTCTTGCCAACGCTCCATCAGGGTATCGAATTCCGTAGCCAGGGAGACCCAGTGCTATTCTTGTCGAATCCTGCAGGTGTCTCACGCAGCGATCGCCACCAGGTTGTCGAGAGCATTAACCGGCTGAATGCAATCCAACTGGAAGAATTGGGTGATCCGGAAATTGAGACGCGGATACGCCAGTATGAATTGGCTTATCGAATGCAGTCTTCCGTACCCGAGTTGATGGATATTTCCCGCGAACCAGAACACATCCAGGCAATGTATGGCACCCGTCCAGGTCAGGTGAGCTTTGCAAACAATTGCCTTCTGGCCCGGAGGCTGGTGGAACGCGGGGTGCGCTTTGTACAGCTTTGTGACCAGGGCTGGGATCATCACGGCAGCGTTTTTGAGAGTCTGCCAAAAAAGTGTAAACAGGTCGATCAGCCGATTGCTGCACTTATTCAGGATCTCAAGCAACGCGGTTTGTTAGACGAGACATTGGTTGTGTGGGGTACTGAATTCGGCCGCACGCCTTTATTGCAGAGCGATCGGAGCAGACCGGGGAGAGACCACCACAAGGAGGCTTATAGTGTCTGGATGGCAGGTGGCGGTATCAAGGGAGGAGTAACATTCGGTGAAACCGACCCCTTGGGTTATTTTCCTGCAGACAACCCCGTCGATGTGCATGACTGGCACGCAACGATTTTGCATTTATTGGGTGTGGATCATGAACAGCTGACCTATAAGTACCAGGGGCGGCAGTTTCGTCTTACCGATGTCAGTGGGAATGTGCTATCGCCGTTGTTGGCATAATGGGCGGATTGACCGGTTGTTTTCGCGTTCCCTGACACGGAGTGTTTTGATGCGGGCGCATGACGAGCCTACTCAGAGTTGATGAGCAAACGTTTGGACGCGTTTTGTTGTCGAGCCGTTGTTGATGGCGTTGCGGAGAATGGGGCCCCCGTTATTTTGTCCAGTCGATCTGTGGTGATTCCGGGATCACGATCATTTCCTCTTCAAATCGAAAGAAGCGTCCACGAGGCCCATCGCTGGGAAGCGATGCTAACATGACGGCGGTTGGTACTGCGTCCGTTGGCGGCCGAGTGCCGTCGGGGTTCATTGCGGTTTTCAGGTAGCCTGGACTCATTGCGTTGACGAGGATTTCATAGTCTGCAACCTCGATCGCGGTGGTCAGGCTTAAAGCGTTGAGTGCAGCTTTCGAGGCGCTATAGGCCGCATAGCCTGCTGCACAACGAATCGCTGCGCCTGAGGACATGTTGACAATGCGTCCGTAGTTTTGCGACTTCATGATTGGCAAGACGGCTTGGGAACAGAGAAAAGGCCCGCGTGCGTTGACGCGCATGACACGGTCCCAGGCCGCGACTGCGAGCTGATCGACCTCACCAATTTCCAACAATCCGGCATTGTTGCACAGGATGTCGACCTTCCCGAATTCCTCCAAGGTGGTATTCACGAGCTTTTCTACAGCCGTTGCATCTCCCACATCAGCGGTGACTGCGATGGCGCGCTGTCGCAGTTCGGCAATCCGCTCAACCAGTTCTCGCAGCGATTCTTCTGAGCGTGCAGAAACTACCACATCAGCGCCCTCGCGCGCATAAGCCAACGCCACTTCCCAGCCGATTCCTCGACTGGCTCCAGTGACGATCGCGGTTTTTCCTTGAAGTTTCATAACGGTGAATTCCTCCTGCAAAATCAAGGCGAACGAAACGGGGCTAACCAGGGGCGTTGGTGAGGGTCTTCGTGCCCGCAACGACTGGCCGATGCGGCGCTGTCCTGGTGCGCGGAACTGCAAGTGTGTCGGGTACTGGCGAAGTGAGTATGGTAACAAGACAAAAGGTTTTCGCCGTGTGATGCGGCAGGTCGGCGCGGCACATGGTATGTTGTCTCTGCGCCGGTGGGAACATTTGTCCAACGTTTGATGACCGTTTCCAGCTGTGCCTTCATCCGCTGGGTAAGTGTCCGGCAACAGGGTTCTGGTTGCAAGTTGCCGGAGATGGCCATTGTGTTTTGTTATCCGGGAGTCCGTTATGCCTCAGAATCGACGAGTATTTTTTCAAGAGTCTGCAGTCGTAGCGTCTGCAGCACTCGCATCGAATCAACTTGTCGCTGCACCGCAAGGTGATTCGCCGGAAAAGGTAACGATGAAATCATTCCGTCAGAAACTGCTGCATTGTTTGGGCGGGCAGTGGCCGGACCCCTGTGATCTCAGTGTAAGACTCCGAGAGCATCAGAAACATCAGGGGTTTCGCATCGAATCGCTTGACTACGAAGTTGAGCCTGGCGATCGCGTTCCCGCACTGCTACTGATACCTGATGGTGTATCCGCTGCGGATCCGGCGCCGGCGGTTGCGGTCTGGCATCAGCACGCCGGACAGTATCATCTGGGCAAAAGTGAACCAGCCGGATTAGCAGGCAATCCGATGCATCACACGGGCGCTGCCCTTGCACGCTGCGGATATGTGGTGCTCTGTCCTGACGCGCTCTGTTTTGAAGAGCGGCAGGATCCCACAAAGAAGTTGACGGCTGGCCGATTTGAACGCTATGAATTTCTACGTTACGTGGTCGCTGGCAAGTGCATGGCCTGGAAGAACATTCTCGACATGCGCAGAGCTGTTGATCTTCTTGCAGAGCGACCGGAAGTACAGGCAGAACGGATCGGTTGTTACGGTCACTCTATGGGGTCAACGCACACCTGGCTGGTGGGCCCCTGGGAACCGCGTCTTCAGTGCCTGGTAGGAAACTGTTGTCTTCCTACTTATAAGGGCATTCATGAAGAACATCTGCTGCACTGTTTTCCTAATTTTGTCCCTGGGATCTATCCATTTGGCGATACGCCGGACATCGCCGGTTTGATTGCCCCCAGGCCGCTGTTGATGAATTTTGGTGAACTGGACACCGGCAGTCCGATTGATGAAGTTCGCGCTGGAGTGAAAACGATTGCGGCGCACTATGCGGATGCCGGCTCACCAGCGCATTTTTCCCACTACATTGAAGCGGGTAGTGGTCACGTACTATCCGATGAAATGTGGAAGCGAACACGCGACTGGTTTGATCGACATTTGCGAACTTGAGTTGCAGTAAGCGGTTCAACGCGATGGCGGTCGTGGTGCACTGTGTGGGAACGTGGTGCCCTCTGTGAGAACAGAGTTGCGCAATGCTACCGTCAATAGGCGACAGCGTAGCCATCGCGTCGTGGATCGGCGCCGGCCACGCGGGCCTTGGATACCGGATCGATCATCACTGACTGGCCACCACCAACCAGCAGTGAGTAGTCGCCGATCAGTTCCAACGAGTGACCCCACTGCGTTAGCTCATTGCGCACGCGCTCTGAAACGCGGTCTTCGATTTCCATTCGTGTTTCTTCATAAACCCGGAAACGCGGGGCCTCAATTGCCGCTTGCGGGTCCGCCGCGAATTCGACGACATTGAGGATCATTTGAACGGTTGTTTGCAGGATGCCATAACTTCCCGGCGTGGCCATTGAGAACCAGAATTGTCCGTCTCGAAAGACATGTACCGGGGACATGCAACATGACCATCGTTTGCCGGGTCCGATGAGTCCTGGCGTCGGGCAGTCAGGATCGATTTCGGTCCAATACGCGAAGTTGTTCATGGCTACTCCGGTATCAGGAATAAAGACTCCGGAACCGAACCCATTGCCCAGCGATTGCGTGATGCTGGCCGCATTTCCCGCTGCATCGACCGCAGTCAGATGTGTGGTCAGGCCGTCGACTTTGCCTGGGGAGACGTGCGCGTCTGTACGTTTTCCTTGCCAGCGTTCTCCTTCGCTGTGGGATGCGCGTTGTGAGTCAATTTGGTCGCGGCGTTCCGCCAAATAGGATTCAGAAAGCAACTCTTCCAGTGGAAGTGGATGGAACCTGGGATCTCCTGACCACTTGATCCGATCGGCCGTCGCGAGTTTGATCGTTTCACTTAACAGGTGAATGTACGCGGCCGAGTTGTGACCCATTGTCTGCAGGTCATATGGTTCCAGTAACTTCAGGGTTTGCAGGATCTGGAATCCTTCGCAATTGGGCGGACAGGTCTTGATCTCCAGATTGCGATAAGAAATGGAGATTGGTTCTTGCCACTCGAGTTTTGGGTCTTGCAGGTCCTCGATTGTCAGCAGGCCCCCTTCCGACTGTATGTAGTCCGCCATCTTCTGGCCAAGAGGTCCCCCATGTAACCACTCGGCACCGTGCGCGGCAAGATTGCGCAATGTCTCCGCCAAAGCGGGCTGACGGAGCACACTGCCGATACGTGGTTCTACCTGTCCGTAAATGGCGCGTCCCGCCTCGTTCAAACGCGGTAAGGTTGCTTCGATCATCCGCGCGTTGACCGGATGCAGCGGAAACCCACGCTCGGCGAGTTCGATGGCACGGGAAAACACCTGGTCAGCGGGCTGCGTGCCGTGTGCCTGGAGCGCTTCCAGCCAGCCTCCCAGATTGCACGGCACAAGACAGGCCTTGGGACCGATGTCCTGGTCTTCTGGAGTCAATTGATCGGCGGTGGCTGCCCGCGGTGCGTAGCCGGAAAAGTTGAGGACGCGTGTATCCCCACCTGCCGGGTGAAAGAGCAGGAAGCCAACACCACCGATGCCACTCATGTAGGGTTCTACGACATTTAATGTGGCTGCCGTCGCAACAATGGCGTCGATCGCGTTTCCACCAGTACGCAAGGTCTCCAGTCCCGCCTGGCTGGCGAGCGGGTGCGCGGAGGCCACTGCACCGTTCAGTCCGCCGACAGACGGGCGTGTGCGACTTAAAGTGCTCATGCAAAGTGACCTTATCAAGAATGCAAAGTGTGGAGCCAACGGGCATGCAGAAAAGGAAGCCGAGAGCCGCCGTCTTGTGACCGGCTTTCACATTACCTGATTTAGCGACCAGCGTCTGCCCGTTGTCAACCTGGGCAGGATCAAAGTGGTGCCGAAGCAGGGCCATCCTGGGACGCAGCATCGTCGGTTGCCGTGACCTCGAGCGGCCTGAAATGAGGTTCCAGGGATCCGTTTCAGGCCTGGTAGTGGTCGGTCTGGCCATGCACACGGAGGCACAGATGATCGAACCGGCAAGTTTTGGCCATTTCGTGGCGGTCTTCCTGCTTGAGCTTGTGATGCGGATGCGACATGATAAGTCAACGTCAGCATTGTCCAGATCATGTAGTGCCTGCCTGGGAGCCCATCGATGAAGTGTTACCGTTTTGTGTTCATTGGTTTGTTGTTGTGCGGTTTGACGGGTTGTGGTGGTGGTTCGGCTTCTTCTGACGGTGCATCCAATGAAGCGGCTAACTCAACGGTGGCTGACGCAGCGAATGCGGGTGGCGACAGCGGCAGTAGTGCTGGAGGTGCAGCGGATTCAGGAGCGGGTGGCGCGAACGGGACGATTGGATTTTCCGTGCTGACGCTGAAGAATCCGTTTTTCAAGATTATTGCCGATACGTTGACTGCGGAAGCGGAGAAACAGGGATTTACTGTTCTCGTCAATGATGCAAATCTCGATGTCGATACGCAGGCCAAACATCTGGACAATTACCTGTCCCAGAAAGTCACCGCGATCGTGCTGAATCCCGCTGACCGGATTGCGATCGGTCCAGCAATCAAGAAAGCGAATGACGCTGGGATTCCTGTTTTTACTTGCGATTTACAATGCGTTTCGGAGGATGCAGAAATCGCGGGCCACGTCGGCACGGACAACTATGCTGGCGGCAGGCAAGCGGGGGAAGCGATGGCCGAAGTTTTGGGGGAAGAGGGTGGCGATGTTCTAGTGCTCCACTTCAAACAAGCCAACTCTTGTGTGCTACGTGTCAACGGATTTACCGATGTCGTTAATGCGACCAATGAAAAGCGGGCCGATGGAAAAATTAACGTGGTGGCAGAACTCAATGGCGGTGGACTCCGCGACGTGGGCCACAATGCGACAGCTGACGCGATCGTTGCCTATCCCAATCTGCGGGGTATTTTTGCGATCAATGATCCGTCTGCGCTCGGGGCACGTAAAGCACTAGAGGAAGCAGGTAAAGCGGATCAGGTACGGATCATCGGTTTTGATGGGCAAATCGAAGGCAAACAAGCGATCAAGGACGGTGAAATTTACGCTGATCCGATCCAGTTCCCTGACCAGATGGCGATTCTCACAATGCAGAATATCCAGAAATATCTGGACGGTGAAGAGTTTGAAAAAGTCAATCTGATCACTCCTAAATTGTACAAGAAAGCGGATGCCGACCAGGATCCGGATCTGCAATGATCTACGGTGGAAGTAATTGGTCGTCCGATCGGATCCGCTATGAATGAACTTGCCGATGGAGTGTCTGCCACCGACATGCCGTTGGTACAGATGCGGGGGATCACCAAGTCCTTTCCAGGTGTTGACGCGCTCCGTGATGTCGATTTGGATTTGTACGCAGGTGAAGTCCTGGCACTGTTGGGTGAGAATGGTGCAGGCAAGAGCACACTCATCAAGATCCTGGGTGGTGCGCACGCGCCAGATCAGGGGTCGTTGCAGGTTCATGGGGCATCTGAGGTGATTGCCGGTCCCGTTGATGCGCGTCGACTGGGAATCAGCGTTATTTACCAGGAATTCAATTTAGTGCCGGCACTTTCCGTGCAAGAGAATATTTTTCTTGGACGAGAAAGTACGCGCTGGGGATTTCTTGGCAAACGCCAGGAACGTGCACACGCCAGTTCGCTGTTCAAGCGGATTGGTGTTGTCGTGGATTCTGACAAGCTCTGCCGCTCTCTATCTGTTGCCCAGCAGCAGGTGGTGGAAATTGCCAAGGCACTGGCGGTCGAATCACGCGTGATCATTATGGACGAACCGAGTGCCGCACTTTCGCCTCGGGAAGTCGATCGGTTGTTTGCGGTCATCCGTGAACTGAAAGCGCAAGGTATTGGAATTCTCTATGTCACCCATCGGCTCGGCGAGGTGATGGAGATTGCGGATCGGGCTATGGTGTTGCGGGATGGTGAGCACGTCGAGACGCGTTCGGTATCCGGTCTGACTCGCGAGGCGATTATTGAAATGATGGTGGGCCGGCGCCTGTCGGAGGAATTTCCCAAGAAACCGGCTGCGATCGGTGGCCCCAGACTGGTGGCCAGGAATCTGAAAAGAGGGGCTGCAGTCAAGGACGTGTCACTGGAGGTGCATCGAGGAGAGATCCTGGCGTTGACGGGCCTGGTTGGTGCGGGGAGGACGGAGGCCGCTAGGCTGATTTTTGGGGCCGATCGAATGGAGTCGGGATCGGTCAATTTGGATGGAGAGAAATTGGCCATTCGCAATCCGCGTGATGCAATTAACGCAGGTATCTGTTTGCTCACAGAGGATCGCAAGCAGCAGGGCCTTGTACTTGGCATGGCCGTGATCGAGAACTTCGGCTTGCCGAATATGCGTCGTTTTGCTCCGTGGGGCTGGATTTCACAATTGCGGGAACGCCGGGCGCTGGACGGCCATGTCGATCGTCTTCAAGTCAAGATATCCAGCCGTTATCAGCAGGCTCAGACACTTTCGGGTGGCAATCAGCAAAAAGTAGTGCTGGCGAAATGGTTGGAACGGAATGCGGAAGTGATCATTTTTGATGAACCCACACGGGGAATTGATGTGGGTGCCAAATATGAGATTTATCAGCTATTGAATCATTTAGCAGACCAGGGCAAGGCAATTTTGATGATTACGAGTGAGCTTCCGGAAGCACTGGGAATGGCAGATCGTATCCTGGTGATGCGCGAAGGCCGGATTAATGGAGAGATTCGCGAAGTCGCGACTGCGACGCAGGAGCAAATTATGGAGCTGGCAGTGGAGTAACGATTGCGTCGTTGCGGTTACGATAACTGACGGAGGCCGCCGCCTGTTGGAGGTGTAATGGTCGGCGGTGAAGATGGCGCAGAGCGAGGCGTTCGGTGCGGAGTGTATTTCAGGACCTGGTACGGATTGTCGAGTGGTGATGAAAAGACTGTTTTCTGAGTATGGTTCTCTATTGGTGTTCTTGCTGTTGTGCGGGTACTACAGCGTGGTCACCTGGAGCGAGCAGCATCCCACAAATGCGGCTGCCGGACGATCGCTGGCGCAGTCGATCATTGCCAGGCATGGTGTTCAGAGCGATACCTTGATTATCGTGCGCGATACCGTAGCAGATCGTGTCTTTGCCAAGGCAATTTCCAGTGAATTGACAGAGCTTGGTGGGCATGTACGTGAAACAGTCTTTGCAAAAGCGCCTGTGGATGCGGGCCGTGCGCTGCGTCGCATCAGTTCTGATGATCCGCTCGAGGCGGTTGCGACGCACCATGCGGGGACCCAGTGGGGCCCCCTTAAAGTTGACCGCCTGAAACGCTTGGCAAATCAGCTGTCGTTGCCCCAGGTGCCAAAAGTGCATGTTCCTGAGAGTTACATGTGGCCGAGTTTTCTCACCTGGTCAAATATTCTCAACGTATTCAAGAACAATGCAGATATAGCGATCATTGCCATTGGTATGACGATGGTCATCATTACCGCTGGAATTGACCTGTCCGTGGGGAGTTTATTGGCTCTCTCGGGAGTCATTAGCGCGGTGATGATCCAACGCTGGTGGGGAGGTGAGGATGCCGGGCTAGGGGGGCTGATCGCGGGCTGTCTGATTGGGGCCGGGATTTGTGCGCTGAGCGGAACCTTGAACGGGATCATGGTAACGGTCTGTCATATTCCGGCATTTGTGGTCACGCTGGCGATGATGATGGTGGCCCGTGGCCTCGCATTGATCATCGCTGTCGATTACCAGAGTTTTCTTTCCGGCGGTGGGACCAAAGGGACGCCCGAAGCCGTCAAGATTGATCACGAGGCGTTTGGCGCGTTTAGTAATGGAGAGTTGTTTGGGATTCCCAATCCGATCCTGTTGACGCTCTTGCTCTACCTGTTGGCCCACATCTTGATGACTAATACGCCGGTAGGGCGTTACATCTATGCCGTCGGAGGAAACCGCGAAGCTGCGAGGCTGTCAGGTGTCCCGGTCATGCTGGTGCTCATTTTTGTTTACACGCTGTGTGGAGCATTCGCCGGTTTGAGTGGCGTAATGGATGCCTCGCGCTTTGAAGGAGGGCGTCCCAATGCGGGGGAACTCTACGAGTTGCGCGTGATTGCGGCAGTCGTGGTGGGTGGTACTAGCCTGGCGGGCGGAGAAGGGAGGATTTTTGGGACACTGGTCGGTGCCGGAATTATTGCCATCATCCAGAATGGTTTGAATATGCAGGGTGTTGCAACCTATGAACAGATGGTTGTCTTTGGGTCGTTAATTCTGGCAGCCGCCATGATCGACCAACTCAAAAAGTCGGACTGGGCGTTGCGGATCTTTGAGTTGCCTCAGAGATGGATCAAGAAGCCGCGGCAAGGAGAAACTCCTCGCTAGCGCGGCGTTCTGTCAAGCAGCTGTGGGTACTCAGTGGAGGAACAGTTTGATGCGCAATGTGCGAGTCGCAGCGTGCCAGTTTGAACATCGGGATAATGATCCCGCGTACAACTTGTCACGCATACGTGATCTCACGCGGAGGGCAGTGGATTTGGGCGCGGAACTCGTCAGTTTCCATGAGGGCTGTATTCACGGTTACTCATGGATTCAGCCGCTTGACAAACCCGCTTTGCTGAAGCTTGCAGAGCCGGTACCCTCTGGCCCTTCAATCTCAGCACTGGAAGCTATCGCGGTTGAATTTCAAACCGTTGTCATGGCTGGCTTGTTTGAACGCGACACGCAAGACCGGGTTTGGAATACTTACGTGACGGTTTCGTCAGACGGGTTTGTGGCCAAGTTCAGTAAGATCCATCCTTTTGTCAATCCTCACTTGTCGGCCGGATCAGAGTACCAGGTGATCGACCTGTTGGGTTGCAAGGTGGGATTTCTGATCTGTTACGACAACAATCTGCCCGAAAATGTGCGGCTCACGGCGATGTTGGGCGCTGAGATCATTATCATGCCACACGTCACGGGCTGTCTGCCTTCCGTGATGCCGGGACGGGGAGTTGTGGAGCGAGCGTTATGGGATAGACGTCACGAAGATCCTGTGCGTTTGCGGCAAGAGTTCCAGGGTCCCAAAGGACGAGAGTGGCTTATGCGCTGGCTGCCGGCCAGGGCGTATGAAAATGGTATCTATGCGGTATTCAGCAATCCGATTGGCTGGGATTACGACACGGTCAAGCCTGGCCTCGCGATGATTCTGGACCCTTATGGTGAAATCGTCGCCGAAAGTCGCGCGCTGGATGACGATGTGGTAGTGGGTTTATTGACTGCTGATAAACTTGCACAGTCTTCAGGCCGCCGCTACTTGAAGGCACGCAGGCCTGAGCTCTACGGAAAACTTGTTGAACCCCAGGAGTCCCAGACTTTGCCGGGCTGGCGGATGGAACACGAGTTGAATCCACGTAAATCTGGCTGACCAGGTTTTCGACAGTAGATGTCTGCCTGTTCGCAGCGTGCTTTGTCAAACGGTCTTCATCGATGGGTAGTTCTTGCGTCAAGCCGCATCTGTGTGGTGTGAGCGTGTGCAACCCGCGGTGTTCTTTTGCCTTGCGGGTTTCAATTGGTATATCGTGTAACAACGCTAGGCCAATTGCCTGTTTACCAGCTAATCGCTCGAGGAATCAGGTCCCGCAATTCTTCAAATGACCAAGGCCCATCTCCGCTCGCTCTTGTAATGCCGTGACTGGCCATCATGCGGTAACAAAATACGTGATTTCCCTCGACACCGAACGTTTCTCCGCTGATGTCTCTTGCTTCATCGCTAGCCAGAAAAACGACGACAGGAGAGATGAAGTCGGGTGACATCGCTTGTTGCTGTGACAAGGAAGTTCCCTTGGGAAGATCGTCTGTCATGCGCGTCCAGGCAAGTGGCGCGATTGCATTGACAGTGATGGCATAGCGTCCAAGTTCGGCAGCTGCGATACGAGTTAAAGCATGAATGCCCGCCTTGGCGGCCCCATAGTTTGCCTGACCGAAGTTTCCCAATAACCCTGAACTGGAAGAAGTGTTGATGATCCGACCACCGGTTCCTTGGTCTTTCATGATCTGGGCCCCCGCTCTGAGGCAACAAAAGGTACCTTTCAAATGCACGCGAATGACATCGTCCCATTCGTCATCTGTCATTTTTAGCAATGTGCGATCACGAAGGATTCCTGCGTTGTTAACCAGGATGTCAAGTTGGCCAAATTCTCGCAGTGCAGTTTGCATGATGGATTGCGCAGCCTGACTGCTGCCAACTTCGTCAGAACTGATAGCCGCCTCCCCCCCTGTTGCGCGAATTTCTTCGACGACATCTTCTGCGGCAGAGCCCTGGCCGCTGCCGTCTCGTTCACAGCCAACATCATTGATTACCAGACGTGCACCCTGCGCAGCCATCGACAGCGCATGCGCTCGGCCAATTCCCCTGCCAGCTCCTGTGATGACGGCAACTTTTCCTTGTAGGTGGCCCATGACAATCCCGCCCTTTGATGCAAGATGCGAATCCTGTCCGTATTTTTCTGGCGCTGTCCACGCTGCGGAAGCGGAATTAGTTTCTCGGAGCCTCAGAGGAGGAGTCCTGGACAATAAAGACACGCCGCGGTGGCGATTGTAGGGTGCCATCAAGAGGGCAGCTACGGGGCCTTGCCAGCCGGTCTATTGGTTGCCCGGAATACAGCACGCTGCATTGAAAGAAAACCGCAGGAGGTGTTATCCGGCACCACTGGGGCAAGCAATGTTTTCCAGAGATTGTGGGGAACCCAGAAAATAACCTTGCCCCAGTGTAAACCCAAGCTGTCGGCAAGTTTCCAGTTCTCCAGAGCGTTCGATTCCTTCAGCCAGAGGTGTGCTACCCAATTCTTGCACCATAATGACCAGCTGCCTCAGGACTTGTTGCCGTTCGTGATGCGCGGTGTCGATGTCGCGGATCAGACTCATGTCAAATTTCACGTAATCGGGTCGTACTTCGATCAATTCAACCAGTCTTGTTTGGCCCGCTCCGAAATCATCGAATGCCAGTCCCATATTGAGGTCACGGAGAACCGTAGCCAAACGGTGCATTGCAGACAGGTCCGTGACGGCAGATTCATGAATTTCGAGTACAAGTTCTTGTGCAGGCGCCAGCCTGCGCAGATCCTGCAAAGATTCGATCAGCCCTGCTTCGTCTAATTCGGACGGATGAGTGTTGATAAACAGGCGGGGCAGTGGGGTCACGGTCCGTGTCGCCTGTACACCTTCACAGCGTAGCATCCGACTGAGCGGCACTTGCAAGTCCAGGCGGCCGGCGGCCTGAAACATTGCAGCAGGAGTTTCCAGGCCAGGTAAATCGCTCCTTCCCAGGACTTCATAACCAACGATGTGTTGCGGGCAATGGGATGCTGGTGTCTGTGAAGTCGGAGAGGTTTCCTGAAGGCTCAGGTCGAGGATGGGCTGGTAGCGCGGCGCGACAAGTCGTGCGCTCATTAAACGGTCAAATTCCACAAGCGCTAACGCGTCGTTGTATGCATTCTCAGGCTGGGTTTGTGTGTCGGTTTGAGTGACTTGGGCACGGACACGAAAAGGGGCATCCGCTAATTGAATCAGGTCTTTGTCGTTAAGGATTGTAGGTTGTTTGATACGGTGGCCGTTGACGTAGGTTCCATTGGTGCTTGCCAGATCTGTAATCAACAGCCGTTCACCCTGCATACTGATCGTTGCGTGCTGGCCAGATACCGTCGGTGCAGCCAGGCAAAGTGAACAGTTCGTTTTGCGTCCTACGACGAACGGTGTCGAATTGACGGGGACATCTGTGACGGCACCCCCCGGACCAAGTGATCCTGACAGAAACCACGCAGCGTTCCCCTGCTTGCCGGAGATGCTTTCAGGATGAAATGCAGTCGTCACAGTACTTTCCTGGAAATGTGAAACGCGATTAGCGTGGAACTGAGAGCGGGTCATGACAGGTCCGCCAACAGTGTCTCGAAAAACTCTACGCCACAAATAGAACGAGCAACGAAGAAGGTGCGGTAACGCGGGTTATTCAGGTTGAATGGTTTTGGCGTTCAGGGCGAATAGGTCGAGGTGTCCAAAAAGTAACCTAAAGTTTGTTTGGGGAAATTTGGAAACTGGAACACTCTTTCCAATCACGCCTGGATACCTGGCATGCTGACAACACATTTTCCAGAAGTTGAATTGGGCCTGTTGGCAACGATTCTGTCCGATGATGCATTCTGGCCAACCGCACCCCAGACCGTTGAGGAGGCAGGGATTCCGGTCTCTTTCATCGAATCGTTGATCTGTAAAAACGTTCTGATCCATGGGACTTTGAGCGGTCGAAACGTTGCCGATAACCTCTGTTTGCCGTTTGGTATGCTGGAGGAAGTACTGAGTAGCCTGCGTACACGCCAGGTGCTGGTACACGCTGGGCCGGCGCCGTTCAACGATTATTACTATGGCCTGACGGAAAAAGGGGCGGCCCAGGCCCGGGTTGCCATGGACACCTGTGCCTATGTAGGACCGGCACCAGTCCCCTTGATGGACTATGTGATTTCGGTTGACGCCCAGTCGATTAGTGCAGAGGCGCCGCGTCGCCAGGACCTGGAGGCCGCAGTGGCTGACATTTCAGTGTCCGAAGATCTTTTCGACTTATTGGGTCCAGCGGTGAACTCCGGCGCTGGGATGTTTTTGTACGGTGCGCCGGGAAATGGAAAGTCGACGCTTGCCCGGAGAATTACCGATTGTTTTGGTCAGCAGATCTGGATTCCAAGCACCATCATCGATGGGGACCAGGTCATCAAGCTCTATGACCCTTCTTACCATCACATGGTGGATACGAGTTCGGAAGGGTTATTGAACGCTCAGTCACATGATCGCAGATGGATAAGAATCAAACGCCCGACGGTCGTGGTCGGAGGTGAATTGACGCTCGACAACCTTGAAATTCGCCACGATACACGCAGTAACATTTGTGAAGCCCCGCTACAGCTCAAGAGTAATTGTGGGTGCTTGTTGATAGACGATTTTGGTCGTCAGCGTGTGGCTCCCGCGGACTTGCTGAATCGTTGGATTATCCCGCTTGAAAACCGTCATGATTTTTTGGCATTACCTAGTGGTAAGAAGGTTCAGGTTCCCTTTGAGCAGTTAATTATCTTTTCGACGAATCTGGAGCCTTGCGAACTGGTTGATGAAGCGTTCTTGCGTCGTATTCCCTACAAGATCGAAGTAGGTGATCCATCTGAAGAAGAATTTCATCATTTGTTTCAGCTTTGCTGTTACCACTTCGGGTGTGATTATCGTGCCGATGTGGTTGAGGATCTATTGGAGTGTCATTACCGCACGGTAGGACGCGCGTTGAGACGCTGTCATCCGCGCGATTTGTTGTCTCAAGTTCGGAATATGTGTACGTACCGCGATGTTGAATTTTCAATGAAGCCTGAATATTTTGATCGCGTTGTAGCGAGCTACTTTGCGATGGTTCTAGGCGAGTCCGCTTGATTCTGGTGGCAGGCATGGAAACCGAAGTTCTCTCGAACCCTAAACTTGATCTATTGGAGCCGATTCCAGGATATAGGATTCTGGAGAGAATTGGTTCCGGTGGATTTGGTGATGTCTGGAAAGCAGAAGCTCCGGGAGGGCTGGAGAAAGCAATCAAGATTGTGCTTGGGCGTCATGATGATGCGCGAGCTGCCCGGGAATTAAAGGCGCTGAACCGTATCAAGGATGCCCATCATCCTTTTCTGCTTTCATTGGAGCGGATTGAAGTCATTCGTGATTGTCTGGTTATTGTCACGGAATTGGCCGACGGTAGTCTTGAAGATCGTTTTGAAGCATGTCTTCGGCAAGACAAAATCGGTATACCACGTGACGAGTTGCTGGTTTATTTGCGCGATGCGGCGGACGGTTTGGATTACATTTTTCAGCACCATGGATTGCAGCATCTGGATATCAAACCGGCCAATTTGCTACTCCTCGGAGGTCGTGTGAAGGTTGCCGATTTTGGGCTGATCAAGAACCTGCGTGAGGCCGAAGTCTCGAATGCGGCGGGTTTGACTCCCAACTATGCTCCGCCTGAAGTCTTTGATGATCAGCCAAATCGGTATAGTGACCAGTACAGCCTGGCGATTGTCTTCCAGCAGATGCTGACCGGGCATTTACCTTTTGAGGGGCAGACTGCAGCACAACTGGCGGTTCAACATCTTCACCGGCGCCCCGACCTTTCCAGGTTGTCACGTAGCGATCAGGCCATCATTGGTCGTGCATTGAGCAAGAATCCGGAGAGGCGATTCCCAAATTGTCGTTCTCTTGTCGAGAACTTGTCGCATGCGGACGTGCGCACAGGACGGCCGCCGCGGCGGGCTGTTATCCAAAACCGTGCTGCTGGCAGCTTGCAGATGTGTGAGACGGCGTCGATCGAATCGCAGAAGCCGCGTTCTGTCAAACGGACCGAAACACTAGTACGCGTTTCGCATCAAGTCGCATCATTACCCGCTTTGAAAGCAGTGGTACAGCCGCCGCAATTGTGTCCGACCATTTTTCTGGGAGTGGGTGGGACAGCCGCGCGCACGTTCCGCCATTTGCAGCAGCGATTGAGTGATCGATTTGGTGAGCCACAAGTGTCGGGCCAAATTCAAATGCTGCTCCTTGATACCGACATCAGCGCGTTAGCGGACGCGACGCGTGGTGAAAGTTCAACCACGCTTCACGACAGCCAGACATTGGCCATGCCACTTCGCCCCAGTAAAGACTATCGCTCACAATCCCAGCAACTTCTCCAATGGATGAGTCGGCGCTGGCTATACAATATTCCCAGGTCGTTACGGACAGAGGGTCTCAGGCCGCTTGGACGATTGGCATTTGTGGATCATAGCGCGGCGGTGCTCAATAGTTTGCGGAAAACGATTGCTTCATCGATGGCCCATTATCAAGAGTCGGATGCCACCACCACGGGCACGCTTTCCGGTCCGCGTGTGTTCATTGTAGGCTCCCTGGCTGGTGGCACTGCGAGCGGCATGTTGCCGGATCTCGCCTATGCGGTACGCACAGTGCTGGCACAACTGGGATTCTCGGACGAACGTGTGTGTGGCATTCTCTCACATAGCACACCGAGTCAAACGAAAGCTCGGGATCTCGCCGTTGCCAATACCTATGCGGCTTTGAGCGAGCTCTATCACTTTTGTGTAGATGGGGGCGCCTACCCAGGAGACCACGCCTGCGACCTGCCCGCGTATTACGACCGTCCATCGGCGTTTCAGTCGACCTATATGGTGCATTTAGGAGATGACTTGAACGAAGACCGGTTTGACACGGCAACCGGTTTGTTGGCGGAATACCTTTACCGGTCTGTTATCCCTGGTTCCGCTGAAGTTCTGGATCAATTTCGCGCTCTGGAACCGCGCAGCAGTGATGCACCTCTGGCAGATGGCTATTTGCGAACCCTCGGGATTGCCGGTTTTACAAATATTCGAGAGTACATTTCAGATAACGATGTGGAACGTATTTGTCGCATGGTAGTACGAGGTTGGAGAGGTTCTGTCCAAAGTGAAATGGATGAAACCAGGTATCACTCCGGAGGCCGTCGCCTGGCGGAGAGCGACCTCTGTCGACAATTGGCTCTGTGCCAGCTCGAGGAATGGGGGCTCGCAGGTGACCAATTGCGGGACCGAGTCGCTGACCTGTTGGCTGGTCTGCTGGACCAGGATCAGGAATCTTATCTGGAACAATTAATCGCCGAGACGGTGGGTCCTGCTGTGGGGAATGTTCCCTCGGCAACAGATTTACGTGAAGTGGTACAGGCCATTGACCGGGCATTGGGAGTGCGCCACCAGTATCTGACGAACGACACAGCCTGTGGGCTCCTGGCAGAACAACTTGAAACGACTTTGCGACCTTGGTTAGTCCATCTGGGAAAGATATGTTCAGAATGGATTGTCAGTTTGGTAGACCGGAGAGAATTACGGGTGCCTGGAGCACAGCGGGTTGTCCATCTCTTGGTGGAACAGTTGGATGCGATCCATAAGGTATCCCGCGAGTACCAGAGTGCATGGGAACAACGGTTGGAATCGTTTGAGAATCATGCATTCGCGAAGCAATCTCGAAGGCGACCTGCGATCGTTGCAGCGGAACTGCGGGATCAGGCAAAGCAGTACGCTGAAACACGGTTGCAACATCTGCTGGAGAAATCAGTCGGTGACCTGATCCGCGGCATCTCAGCCCAGGTCAATACCGCAATGGATCGTCTGCAGGAGCTGGCGAAAGACCTGAATCAACTTGCAGATGAGTTCGCGGTTCGGCCAGGGGTTCGTGAACCGAGTCAACCAATGTCGGAACAGGATCGTTCTGTCCACTTGTCGGAGAGATTGCGATCAGAAGAGGCAGCGTTGATCGAACAAGTTGACCGCGATCTGGCAAGTAGATTTTTCAGTTCACATCGCCGGCTTTCACTGATGCTTGGTCAGATGGAGAGTCGTCAGCAACTCAAATTGGAAGTCCGTAAATCCTCACGTCATGCGATCCTGCAGATTGTCAAGAACTTCAACGTAGACCTCGTGTCGCGAGATGTCAGTGATCTTGGCGCCAAAGTGGTACAGGAACTTGTCCAGCAAGCACGCCCCTGCTTTGACGAGGGGGGGGGGGCCCAGCGTCTGCTGGTGATTACTCCAGATTCCCTGGGGGATGGACGACTTGTTGAAGAAATTCAGCGAGCCACAGGGCAGGAACCGACCAGTGTGCCTGATCAAGATGGCGATGTTGTTGTCTGTTACGATCGCGAACAGGTCGCATTGGAGCAGATTGCTGCGCGGTTAATCGGGCCTCGCCGGGACTACATTGAGATCGCTCGTCGGTTGCACACCCGAACCGATGTTGAGTGGGCCCCGCTCGGTGAATTTCAGACTACAACCGGAAACCCTCTTCAAAGCCAGGGAAACCGTGTTGCTGCTGGTGAAATTGTGAGTCGTAGTAACGCGTACTCTTGAACCACTCAAAGCGGCCATCCCCCGCCACGTCACGAACCTGTTGGACGAGTGCTTCCTGCTCGGTGGTCGTATAAGGCTGGAAATTTCGGGCAATGGATAGATCTTGCTCAAGATTTTCCAGTGACTCGATTCCACAAACCAGTGTGCTGATTGGTAAAGACAAGGCATAGCCACGACACTGTTGTGGCGTCAAGCCAACATCACCCACCAGTTGCGCATCGCCACCAAGACTTTTCATCCCGATGACCCCGATACCTCGCCGGGCCAATTCGGGAAGTAGTTCCCGTTGGAAACTGCGGTAGTGCGCATCTAACACATTGACTGGCATCTGGCAGGTGTCCCAGGGAAAGTCCTGGGACAACATTCTGGCGAGAATTTGCGGGTGTTTGTGGCCAGTAAAACCAATCCAACGGACCTTGCCAGCCTCTCGCGCAGCTTCCGCCGCTCGAATCGCGCCCTCGGATTCAAATATCCATTGGGGGTCGTTGTCGTAGTTGATCTCATGAAACTGCCAGATATCGATTACGTCTGTTTTTAGGCGGCGAAGACTATCTTCCAGGTGTGTTTGAGCAGTCTGGCGGTCGCGTCCACAGACTTTTGTCATTAGCGTTACTTTGTCACGTCGCCCCGCCAGCGCGATCCCCATGCGCCGCTCGGATTCCCCGTCGTGATATTCCCAGGCGTTGTCCATAAAGGTCATGCCCTGGTCTACGGCGGTTTGTATGAGACGCACCGAGGTGTTTTCGTCGATGTGTTTACGACAGTAATGGCCGCCTCCAAAGCCAACGATTGACACTTTGGTTCCGGTAGTTCCCAGGGCGCGGATTGGAATCCCCGCAGTGTTGGTTTCGAGTTCCATGCACTCTGCGCCTTATTGCAAATCGGAATTGGCAAATCAGAAACAAATCTCGCACCGTCAGGCCAGGCTAGTGTGAGCCGGTCTGAACAGGAACCGTCGATTCAGGCAGCGGCTGGGGCCGGAGGAGGAGAAGTACATTGCATCTCCTGATCCTTCCACCACTGGATAGTATGAAACAATCCAGCATTGAGATCCCAGTGTGGTACCCAGCCGATTTCGCGGGAAATTCGACGGGTATCTGCCAGCAGTACCGTCGGTTCATTATCGCGACGCGGGATCCGGCCAAATTCAATGAGATGCGCAGAGCGGCCAACCAGCGACTGAATGGTGGATGCCAACTGCCGCAAGGAGACCGGCAAGCCAGAACCGATGTTCACACATCCCTGATAGTCAGAACAGAGCAGCTGAGTGTGCGCGTCGGCGGCATCTTCGACATACAGATAGTCACGAATCTGGTGTCCGTCGGAGCATTTGCTGTGAGAAGTGTGAAGTAACGAACGAATCACAGTGGGCACGAAACGTAATGGATTTTCGTGTGGCCCATAGAGGTGGAAAATACGCGAATGCGCGTAACTGAGTTGTTGCTCTCTGGCATAGGATTCAATTAGAGACTGCATACTCTGTTTGCATTGTCCATAAAAACTATCAGGAGCAAGTGGGGTTCGATCTTCGTGGCAGGTTCCCTGATCATAGCGATACTCTGCACAGCTTCCCGCGGTGACCAGACGCTGGCCACCACATTCGGTAAATTTCTGGACGAGATGCAGGCTGGCTTCCAGCCAGCGGAGGTTTTCTGCGGAATGCCAGAACGTGCTGTGTGCATTCACCCACGCGAGATGTAGCAAGTGCGAGGGACGTGTCTGGTCGATTAAATGATCGACGGCTGCAGGGTCGAGTAGATTGACCTCATGTTTGATCACGGAGTCCGCAGCTACGATTGGCTTGCGGTGCGCGACAGCGTGTACTTGTCCGAAGCGTTGGGTAAGCGCATTCAGACAATGACGACCAAGGAATCCAGTCGCTCCCGTGAGCAGCACCGAAGAGGTATCCAGGCTGGTTCCGTCCATGCCGGTAATCTCAAGTCAAGGTTCAAGGAAAAGAAGAAGTTTGTTTTTAGCGGAGATCACGGAAACGATTGCAGGCCAGGCGATCACGACAGGGTGACCTTGCCGGTCAATACCTTGGTCCAATTCTGTCTGAACACAATTTGACATCTGGTAGAACACTTTGCGCCTGGCTGCCTGGGTGAGAAATCCGTGGACTTCTCATGAAGGAATATACAATTGGTTAGGTGTTTTGTCACGGAGCGCCGCCGGTTTGCCTTGGGACGAGCTGGCAAGACAAACCTCGAAGAGTCGTTGCAACACAGTGACACGCTAGACGCATTGTAACAGGGAAACGCCAGCTTGGCGCGCCACAAAGGCCTGTTTACATCAGGGAGCAGGAAAAGACGTCTGTGGCACTGCGGCGACCGCCCCGATCTGCCAGGCGATCGTCAATGGTGTGGAAGTGAGTTTTCGCATGGCATGGCCCCAGCAGGAGATTTCCCTGCCTGGAACCGGAATCGTGCTCGAACTGTTTGACTGTCAGCCGGTGGCGGATCTTGCCGGCTCATTTCCAGTACCAGGGCCGTCCCGGCGTGTCAGCTCCTTGTGCATTCTGCTGTCCATGTCGAATCGTGCTTGACCAGTCTGGCACGATTTCCGAAAACCTTTCCGATGACCAGACTGATTGGATCGCGAAAGCATCCTGCTCTTGGTGGTTGTCTTGTAGAGCCATGGGAGTTGCACTTGGCTTCGCGGAATCGAAGCCGGCTACGAGCTCCTGTCTGTTTTGCTCGTTAATGTGCTGGAGCGACGTGTTTTGGGTGTTTTCAGCACGTTGCATATTCGCGCGGGAATGCTACGATGAAACCTGCGAACATGAGACGAACAAACGTAGTCCGGTCGCGCTATTGATACCGTGCAGCGGCGTACCAAATTGTCTCGTCGATGTTGCTCGAACATGCCAGGTGGGGGGCTGTTCGACCGGCTGGTGTGCATGTCGTATCTTGCTATGTTGCAGAATTCGTTTCTTTTCCTGTGAGTATCTGTTATGGCTTGCCGTGGAGTCCGTGGAGCAACGACCGTTGAGTCGAACTCACGTGACGAGATTCTTGCGGCGGCGCGGCAGTTGTTGGCGTTGATGATTCGGCGAAATGATATTCGCAAAGAGGATGTTGCCAGCGCAACATTTTCATCGACGCACGATTTGAATCGAGAGTTTCCGGCGCTCGCTGCACGTCAAATGGGTTGGCTAGAAGTGCCCTTGTTGTGTACCAACGAGATCGACGTCCCCAATGCGTTACAACGTTGTATTCGCGTTCTAGTCCATTGGAATACCGAAAAACAACAGGACGAAATTGACCACGTTTACATCCGGGATGCTGTCCGTTTGCGCCCAGACTTGTCGAAATTGCCTCCTGTTGATTGGGATGAACTGGAGGCGTGGATCGCGGAGCAGATGGCGGCTCAAGAGCCACGTGCGTGAGCGATTGTCGTTGGATTTGAATTTCCCTTTCGGTCGGCGTCTGATCGGATTTCTGTGGACGTCGTGCTGGCCCCGCGACGTGTTGTCATGCGCGGGTGACGCAGAAGCCGCTGTCAAAGGTTCTTGCGTTCCGGTGGATTTCTGGCTGTGCTTTTGTGCGCGTTAGCTGGCGGACATCGCCTCAGCTGGTGGAGGTGTTGCCGGAAGCAGTTTCCAGGACCAGTGGATGGTCACTATGTGGATCTTTGATCCGTAACGCATATTTTCCGGTCAGCAAATCGTTAATAGCCTGCCCGACAATCTCCGCTCGCCATCCCGTAGCCAGTGCCGGCAGGTCAGCTGAGGCACGCTTCGAATCCAAGTGAAACTTGACTAGTTCTTGAATATCCTGCGAGTTGCCGACCAGGCTGGGGGCGACTTGTGATTGGCGGCAAATACTCCCCAGGGCTGTAGAAAGAAATTGTGTCAATAGCGTCAGGTGAGAGCGCGATGATCGCCGCGATGGGCGTTTGGGACACTCGCTTTCTGGTATGTCCAGAGCCTGTTGAATCGCCTGGGCGATGGCCTCTTGATGCTTTTGTGCGCCACGGAAATTCATTCCGCGGACGGCGCGAATGCGCTGTAAATCCGCGGTTTGCTGGCGAGCCAGTTCAACGATCAGATCGTCCCGCAAGATACGTTTGGCTGGCTGGTTCCGCTGTTCAGCCTCACTGCGGCGCCAACGCCACAACTCACGGACAATGGCCAGCGAACGCGGTCGGAGGTTTGCTGAACCGGAGACTCGATGCCACTGTTCCCCTTGTTCAAATTCCTCCAGGCGGGTTTGCCAGCTTTCCATTTCCGCGGTGAGCCAGGATGCGCGTCCTAGTTGTGTCAGGCGTTCTTGCAGCCGATCAGCGAGGTCTTGCAAATGGAGAACATCATGACGCGCATAGTCGAGCTGTCGGGACGATAGCGGGCGGCGGCGCCAGTCGGTACGAGTTTCACCTTTGGCGAGTTGAACACCGAGTAACTTGGACAGCAGGCCACTGTACGACGCTGGATATTCCATTCCAATCAAGCCAGCTGCGATTTGAGTGTCCATTAGCTTCGAGGGTCGCTGTTCCATAGACCTCCAGCAGAAGAGAAATTCTTCGCGGGCGGCATGTGCGACTGTGATGTGTTGCCCTTCTGTGAGGGCTTTCCAGAAAGGACTTACATCTTCGATTTCCAGTGGATCAATGATGGCAAGTCGATCGGAGATCGCGACTTGGATTAGACAGAGTTGGGGGCGAAAAGTATCTTCCGAGACAAACTCGGTATCGAACGCAATGACGTTTGCTGTTCGTAACGCCGCACAGAAATCTTTGAGTGCGGCTGCGGAAGTTATGGTCTCGTATTGCACGCGTGGAGCGTCCTTAGTGGATTTCCATGTTGGACTGCGTGGTTGTCGGGCGGCATCTTAATCGAACGCGATGCGACTGGGAATCCACCGTCCGAATTCTGCTGTCAAGTGTTGGTGTTCGCAGCCGTCTTTACTGGGGGTCGTGTGGCCCTGTTGACTGCGGCCATAATAGAAGCTTCGAGTCTTCAGGTTGTGTAAAAAGAGCGTTTGACGTACTGCGGGACGGCGTCTGGAGATGGCTCATGATTATTCCTCGATTATCGGGTGAGCGGTTGCTCGCGGACATTGAGGCCGCGCGTCTGGACAGACGCAGGTTTCACCTTTGGTGGCTGGGGCAAAGCGGGTTTCTGCTGCAGTGGCAGGGGCGTCATTTGCTGATGGACCCTTATTTGTCTGATTCGTTGACACTGAAATATGCTGAAACCGACAAACCACATGTGCGCATGACCGAACAAGTGATTGATCCGCAGCAATTAAATTTCATCGATGTGGTGACTTCCAGCCACAACCACACAGATCATTTAGATGCGGAGACTCTGTTGCCATTGATGCAGGTGAACCCACAGATGTCCGTTCTGGTTCCCGCTGCGAATCGGGAGTTTGCCGCTGCTCGGTTAGAGTGTCCGGAAACGCGATTGACCACACTGGATGCTGGTGAATCTCGGGAAATTGCCGGTTTTGAATTTCTCGGTGTTCCAGCCGCTCATGAGCAACTGGACCGGGATGCGGCGGGACGTTACCCGTATCTGGGCTACGTCGTCCGTTTCGGTGAATGGTCGCTCTATCACAGCGGCGATACGGTGCTCTACGAGGGGCTTGTCGAGCAGTTACGACCTTGGGTAGTCACTGTGGCACTGCTGCCAATCAATGGACGCCTGCCAGCACGCCGGGTTGCCGGTAATCTCTGGGGCGCTGAAGCGGCAGAACTGGCTTGCGATATTGGTGCTGGGCTGGTGATTCCCTGTCATTTTGAAATGTTCGAGTTCAATACGGTGAACACCGAACAATTTGTGGCTGCGGCGGAAGGCCTCAAGCAACCCTACAGGGTGTTGGCTTGTGGCCAACGTTGGAGCGGACCTGCAGGCAGCTGAAGCTGGCTTGAGTTTTACGAAGTCAGACTGGCTGTGGAGTAGCCGATCAAGTCGCACTCGTGCTTGCTGCTGCCCACTGTGCTGCTCCCAGCAGCGCGGTGCGGTCGTTCAATACGACATGAACCGGAATAGCTTCCAAGAGATATTGAATCCGCCCCTTGCTCAGAAATGCGTCGAGGAACGTCGGTTCTGTCAGGATGGTGGACAATTTTGAGGGGATACCGCCCCCGAGCCAGATGCCACCTGTCGTGTACAACTGCAGAGCTAGATTGCCCGCCAGGGAACCGTAGTAGTGGGCAAATCGCAGGAGTGCCAGACGGCACAATTCTGAGCTGCCGTCTTGTCCATGTTTGGCGATGCACGCGGCTCGATCTCCCTCAGCGAGTGCATCACGCAGCCAAGGCGGTTCCCGATCCGGCTCTCGAGTACGTAAGAATTCATAAAGGTTACACAAGCCGCTTCCGGAAACAACGCGTTCCCAGCTAACGTGACTGAACTGTTTCCGCAGAAAACGTAGCAGGGCGATGTCATCATCGCTTTGTGGTGAAAAGTCGCTGTGTCCACCCTCGGACGGTGAGATTCGGTCTTCTCCGTCTGATCGGTTGACGCTGGCAATTCCCAAGCCGGTTCCTGCTGCCAGAATTGCGATGTTTCCTTGAGGATTTATTTTTCCTGCGTGAATTGTTCTGTAATCCTGAGCGACGAGCTGAGTTAAACCATTCGCGTTTGCCACGAGATCATTGATCAAGGTGACGGGGATACCAGAAAGCGTTTGAGCCAGTGCATCCTGGTCAACAGGCCAGGCCATGTTGACTCCTTGGCTGCGACCGGCGATGACGGGGCCGGCTACGCCGAAGCAGGCGCAACTGATTTCGTGTCCGTATGTGTGCACGAAACAAGTGACGATCTTTTCCAGGCTTTCAAAGTCCTGGGTTGCATATTGATGGGTAGCCACCGCCGACAGCGCGCCTCCCCGGGATGTGAACAAGCCCAGTCGCGCATTAGTGCCGCCGATATCGCCCGCCAGGATCATAGGACTCGCTCAAGTATGCGGAAAAGTTACGGATTCCGATTGCGTTTGTGGTCTCATTCATTTCCTAAGACTGGACGGAAGAGTAACCGGTTTGCCGATACCTGGCTGCGCAGATTCTGCCTGCTGACCGCTGGTAGTATCGCGGCCGGGTACCTGGCGGCGTCGGCGTGTGCCCCTTTTCCGTATTCTCGGCGCTGACTACGATGCGGTTTCAAGCCAAGACGGCGTTTTCGCGCTGCGAGAAATTTTGTTTACGAGGGATATTTGTGATGACCAGTTCTGTAGCCGCGTTCACTGGGGCAGCGGTTCCCAAGTTGATCGCACCCCCGCCAGTGGAGCCCCCTGGACCCGGCGAAGTCCGCTGTAAAACTTTGCTGCTTGGTATCTGTGGTACCGATCGAGATATCCTTGAGTCGACTTCACCTGCCTGTCCGGTTGGCAGTGGCTTTTTGGTCTTGGGCCATGAATGTTTGGCACGCGTTGAGCAAGTCGGGCCGGAGGTCACCGATTGTGAACCGGGAGACCTGGTTGTTCCAGCAGTCAGACGTCCTCGACAACAGGATAACGAGAGTTCTGATCAGATTCGTCGTCGTGTCGATATGGTGCCGTGGGGCAATTACGTTGAGCGTGGCATCGTCGCAGAGCATGGGTTTTCCTTGCCTGCGTGGATCGATCGACCTGAATTCTTGTTCCCTGTTTCGCCCGAAATCAAAGACACTGCGGTTCTGGCTGAGCCGATTTCGGTTTCGGAAAAGGCGGTGCGTGAAGCAGAACAAATTCAGAATGCTCGTCTCGGTGATGAATGGCAGCGGCAGGCTCCGCGAGTCTTGGTGACTGGTTTGGGTCCGATTGCGTTTGCGGCTGCGATTGTCTGTCGCGCGCGTGGCTGGCCTGTCACGATGTATGGCCGCGATGATCCGGATAGTTTTCGGGCCGGACTCGTTACCAGTTTTGATTGTGACTATGTACATGAAGGGGTATACGACTGGGCGCTGGCGGATGTCGAAGAGGATGGGTTTGATCTCATTCTGGAATGTACCGGCAACGATGTTGTGATGATGCAGGCAGCCGGCACGCTGGCGTCATGCGGTATTCTGGTGTGGGAAGGCAGTACGCGATTACCTCAACCGTGCCAGCACAATGTGGCCGAAATCATGCGCGCCGGTATCCTCCGCAATCATGTTTATCTGGGCACCGTAAACAACGCTCCGGTCGACATGGGACGCGCACTGGAGCATCTGGTTTCACAGCGGCCGCGATACGGTTCCGCCATTCGCCAGCTTGTAACACGCCAGGTTTCGGTGGATGAGTCACTTTGGCACTATCAGAATCGAGAGCCCCAGGGAGTAAAAACCGTTGTGGTTTTTGATTGAATCAGCTGCCGATTGGGATATTATGCAGTCGGTCTGAGTGGGATCCAGCGTGACGTCATGCATTGCTGTGAGGTGCCTTTTACTGGGCCGTAGTTCTGGGACAATGTAGATCCTCACTGCGTTTCAGGGGCGCTCTCAGGCCGACGCATTCAGAGGCGGTGGGCGTCTGCCAGGGACGTCTGGGCTGGTGGGCTTTTTGTGAGTGACATGCGTGGAGATTTTGAGGCGGACAGCGGGATGCCGCAAATCGAAGATTCGTTAACGGTGGACAGGGAGTAACTGCATGACTGGGCTGAAATTTAGTTTTCGCGGGTTCGGTTTGTCAGTTGGCGCGATGTGGCTGCTGACCTGCGGACCAATTCTTGCCGGCAAATATAACCCGGTACTGAAAATCTCTGATCCCGGACCACAGTGGAAATCTCTGCCTGGGATTGACGGCAAAAAATATTCATTGGACAGCTTCAAGAAATTTGATGTCCTGGTCATCGTGTTCACGTGCAACAGCTGTGATTACGCGGTTGATTATGAAGATCGACTGGTGGCATTTGCCCGGAATCACACGGGAGCCGGCAAACGCGTAGGTATGGTGGCTGTCAACGTGAACAAGATACCGGCGGATAGCCTCCCTGAGATGAAACGACGAGCCGAGAAGAAAGGGTTTACATTCCCGTATCTGTTTGATGCGAGTCAGAAGATTGCCAGAGACTACGGAGCCGGGTACACGCCGGAGTTTTTTGTGTTGAACAAGAAACGCCAGGTAATCTACATGGGCGGTATGGATGACAATCCGACTGCATCGAAAGCCAAGGTGAATTACCTCGAACTCGCAGTTGTTGCAGCGCTGGATGGTAGACTTCCCAAAACAAAAGAGACGGTATCGATCGGCTGTACGATTCGTTATGAACGGAAACGGAAACGCCGGTCACGCTCGAAGAAAGAAAAGAAAAAACGCGACTAATCGAGTGGGGTACGGCGTCACGTAAGCCTACGCTTTGTTGCAGGTATTGCAGGGTAACTGACATGACTGAGTCAAGAGGCAGACCGGCAGTGGTGAATCGACGCCAATTTCATTCCCGGGTGGTGGCGCATGTTGGGTGTCTTGCTGCAGGCTGCGGTGTGGTGCGGGGTGGCTTGAACGGGTCCACTGCGTCTGGCAAGCGTGGTCCCTACGTTGATATGCATACCCATCTTGGACAAACCTGGAACAGTACTGAGCATCTATCGGCCGAAGTCTTGCTGCGGTGGATGGACTCTGTGCACATTGAGCAGGCTGTCGTTTTGCCTCTGGTTTCTCCTGAAGCATCCAGTTATCCGTTGACGAGTGACTTTGTACTCACGGAGACTCGAGCGCATCGCGACCGTTTAATACCATTTTGCTCGGTCGACCCGCGAACGTCGTATCGAGGGGGGCTCGCTGGCCTGGTTGCCATGCTTAAACGTTACCAGGACGCGGGTGCCAAAGGGTTTGGAGAACACAAGCCGGGCATCGCGGTCGACGCCCCGACCAACATGCGGGTTTACGCAGCGTGCGCAGAAGTAGGTTTGCCACTTCTTTTTCATCTTGATAATCAGCGCAATACTGATCTGCCCGGTCTGCCCGGTTTGGAAAAAGCGTTACAAGACCATCCGGATTGCACTTTTATTGGACATGGTCCTGGTTGGTGGGCTTCGATTTCAGGGAATGTCACCCGCGCTGAAATGGCCGGTTATCCAAAGGGGGCACCCACGCCTGGTGGCGCGATTGATCGTCTGATGGAAAAATACGACAACTTGTATGGGGACTTATCTGCTGGAAGTGGCGCGAATTCGATCAGCCGTGGGCTTGAATTTGGTCACGAGTTTTTGCTGCGTCGGCAGGATCGCATTATGTTTGGAACCGATTACCTGACCCCCAAACAACCCATTCCCCAATTCGAGCTGTTTGAACGAATGCTGGATCTGCCCGCTGACGTCACCGAAAAAATCTACCGTGGCAATGCACGACGCGTGCTTGGATTAAGCTGATGCCACTGCCAGAAAATCTAGTGCTGTGGGTTTCATCGTTGCATCTGGTGATCGTGGCAGCAATGCAGCTCCATTTGATGCTTGGCATGCGGCGGATTCGCCGTGTGGCGGCCCTTGACTCATGCGCAGGGGCGTTGCCATCACTTTCCATTGTGGTCGCTGCCAGGAACGAAGAACGCGACATCGAAGCGGGGTTGCGTTCGTTGATGGAACTACAGTACTCGCCGATCCAGCTGATTGTTGTCAATGACCGGTCGACCGACCGCACTGGCGAAATTATTGATCGAGTGGCACTGGAGGATTCACGCATTGTGGTGATTCACTTGGAGTCACTTCCGGAGAATTGGCTGGGCAAGAACCATGCAATGCAATGCGGTGCCGAAGTAGCGACGGGTGAATACCTGCTCTTCACGGATGCGGACGTGGTGTTTCGACCGCGCGCGTTGGTGAGTACTGTGTCATATGCTAAAACGCATTCGCTCGATCATCTGGCTGCGTTACCTGCCTTCAGTATGCCGACGACGCTCCTGGAGTCTTTCGCCACAGTGTTCAGTGTTTTCTTCCTGAGCTATTTTGTACCCTGGCGCGCAACTGATCCGAAGAGTGCTGCTCACATCGGCATTGGTGCCTTTAATTTAGTCCGTCGATCGGTCTACGAACAAATTGGGCGCCACGAGCCGATTCGCATGCGACCGGATGATGACATCAAGTTGGGAAAGCTCATCAAGAACGCGGGATTTCGTCAGGAACTGGTGCTGGCGTCATCGGAAATTCGTGTTCCCTGGTATGCGACAGTCCGAGAAGTCGTGGTTGGGCTGGAAAAAAATGTGCTGGCTGGTGTTGATTACAGGCCGAGCATTCTGCTCGGCAACTGCGTGTTGATCCTGGCAGTGTTTTTCTCGCCCTTTGTTGCGATGTGGGTGCTGGCTGGCATCGCGCGCTGGCTCTATGTGGCAACCGCAGCGATCTTGTTGCTCTCGGCGGGAAAGTTGGCCCGTGACGCGGGAGGGCGTTTTTGGTGTGTTCTATGGTATCCGGTGACACTTCTGCTGTTTGTCTACGTCGTAGTGCGAAATACCATTCTGACCTATTGGCGGGGTGGTATTCGCTGGCGTGACCATCACTATCCGCTTTCTCAACTGCGCGCCAATAAACTGTAGCTGTGCGCTGGGCTCTACTTCCTAGAGGCCTCCCAAGCCATCCGATCGTCGAAAAGCCTGGAGACGGTGTCTTGCTCGGAGGTACACCGCGTACTTGCCAGGGTATGTGTTCAAGTCTGTACCGCAGCACTGACCGAGTACGCGTAATTTGACGCGACGTCGCGGGCGAATCAGACTCAAGCGATGGGGTCGTCGATCTCCTGTCCGTGGGTTTCATTCGATCGGGGAATTGTCAATGAACCGGGTTCTTACTTGGCACGTCGTCATCATAGTTTGTTGGCTTTTGTCGGTGTCCGAAGGCTTCAGCCAGCAGGAATCGATCAACCGGATGAAATCCACGACATTTGCCGGATTGCGGTTGCGGTCGATCGGCCCGGCGCTGATGTCGGGGCGTATCTCTGATATCGCGGTTGATCGTGAACGCCCCAATACTTGGTATGTCGCGGCAGGCTCCGGGAATCTCTGGAAAACGCAAAACGCTGGGACGACGTGGGAGCCCATTTTCGAGAATCAGGGATCCTATTCGATTGGCTGTGTCACGATCGATCCGAGCAATCGTTTTACGATCTGGGTAGGGACTGGTGAGGCAGTCGCTGGCAGGCACGTCGGTTACGGAGATGGAATCTACAGGAGTCTGGATGGTGGCAAGTCGTTTCAGCACATGCAACTCAAAGAAACCGAACACATTGCCAAGATTGTCGTTGATCCGCGAGACAGCCAGACGGTCTATGTAGCGGCCCAGGGACCTCTCTGGTCTGCTGGTGGACAACGAGGATTGTACAAAACGAGCGATGGTGGAAACTCGTGGACACAGGTTCTGGCGAAAGGGCCTTATACGGGAGTAACGGACGTTCTTTTGGACCCGAGGAATCCAGATGTCGTCTTTGCGGTTACCCATCAGCGTCACCGCACCGTTGCTGCGTTGATCGATGGAGGCCCTGAATCAGGAATCTACAAATCGGTCGATGCCGGACAAACCTGGCGGCAGTTAAATCGAGGTTTGCCTCAGGGTGATCTTGGAAAGATTGCTCTGGCAGTTTCTGCGCAAAGGCCAGAGGTAATGTACACGAGCATTGAATTATCTGGCCGTAAGGGCGGCTTTTGGCGGTCTCAAGATGGTGGTGAAAGTTGGACACGCAGGAGTGACTATGTCAGTGGCGGGACTGGCCCACATTACTATCAGGAGATATGGGTTGATCCGCATCGATTCGATGTTGTTTACCAGGCCAATGTTGAATTAGGACGCACCGATGATGGTGGCCGTACCTGGACCACCGTAGAAAGTCCCTGGAAGCATGTGGACAATCATGCGGTTGCATTCCATCCGCGAGACCCTGAGTTTCTGTTAGTCGGGTGCGACGGCGGCGTCTATCGATCGTATGATTTTGCCGAGACGTTCCAGTATTGCGCCAACCTGCCGTTGACTCAGTTCTACAAGTTAAGTCTCGACAATGACTTTCCGTTCTACAATATCGTGGGTGGAACGCAGGATAATAATACTCTGTATGGTCCCAGTCGTACCGGGAATCAGGCCGGGATTCGGAACAGTGACTGGAAGACAACGATCGGTGGTGATGGCCACGATTGTGCGATCGATCCTGAAGACCCGAATGTGATTTACTGCGAGTCTCAACAGGGTTTCCTCAGGCGTTACGACCGCCGAACTGGGACATCCATCGACATCCGGCCACAACCTGCGGCAGGTGAAGATGCACTACGTTTCAATTGGGACGCACCTGTCTTGATCAGCCCACACTCCCACACGCGGTTGTATTTTGGTTCCAAGAAACTTCATCGTAGCGATGATCGAGGGAATTCCTGGAAGGTGATTAGCCCCGATTTGTCACGTAACTTGGACCGCTTTCAGCTTCCCATTATGGGACGCGTGTGGAGTATCGATGCGGTCTGGGATCTGGGTGCCATGTCGCAGTTTGGCAACATCACGTCAATTACAGAGTCACCGTTGCGCGAGGGCCTCATCTATGTCGGCACCGATGATGGCCTTGTGCAAGTCACTGAAGATGGCGGGCAGACTTGGCGCAAGATCGAAACAATCGATGGGGTTCCCGAGTTTGCGTTCGTCAATGATATCAAGGCCGATCTGCACGACGCCAATACAGTCTACGTGGTATTTGACCACCATAAACGAGGTGATTTTCGTCCCCTGATTATGTGCAGTCGCGATCGTGGTCAGACCTGGTCATCGATGACTGGAGATCTTCCAGACCGACACATCGTTTGGCGACTGGTGCAGGATCATGTCAAACCGGAATTGTTTTTCTCCGGTACAGAATTCGGGATTTTTTTTACCATCGACAGTGGCACGCATTGGATCAAGTTGACGGGAGGAGTACCGACTATTCCCTTTCGCGACCTGGAGATCCAACGTCGTGAGAATGATTTGGTAGGTGCGTCGTTTGGCAGAGGCTTTTTCGTCTTTGATGATTTTTCTGCCCTGCGTGTGGTCGACGATCGGTGCCTGGCAGAGGAGGAGTGTATCGTGTTTCCGGTAAAGGAAACGTTGCGGTATGTTCCCTCACGCGTTTTCGGTCGTACAAAAGGGAGTCAGGGGGACTCCTTTTTCACGGCCAGTAATCCTTCCTTCGGTGCTGTTTTTACCTACTACCTGAGAGACGGTCTGCGGAGTCTGAAGGCCCTGAGAACCGAGCAGGAGGGAAAAATCAAGAAAGCGGGGGGCGACAATCCACGTCCTGGCTTTGAGAAGCTCAAGGAAGAAGAGCGTGAAGAGCAGCCGACGCTGCTATTTACCATTACAAACGATCGTGGGGAGGTGCTGCGAAAGATACGTGGTCCTGTTGGTTCAGGGTTCCATCGGATCAACTGGGATTTGCGTTCCAGTTCGCTCACGGGAGGTGGCCAGGGACCGCTGGTACCTCCTGGGACTTATCGGGTCTGTGCCACCAAGCGAGTGCGGGATGAGGAAACTCCGATCGGAGATCCCCGTGAATTTCGAGTCGTCTCGGTCATCGAAGGGGCGATTCCGGACCAGAAACCAGCGGATGTCCGGGACTTTCAGCAACAGGCAGGTGAACTGCGTCGTGTGGTAGTGGGAGCGAGTCGCCGTTTGGTGGCTGCTCTGAGTGAGGTTGCTGAACTCAAGAACGCGGTACGCAATTCCAGTCGGGGTACGGTGGAGATGCTGAACGTGGTGCGCAAGCTGCAGTTAGCGTTACTCGATGCACGGGATCAGTTGAGTGGTGATACGACGCGCAGTCAACGCAATCAGACACGACCTCCGTCAATTGAAGAACGGGCATCGGTTGCCTATTTCGGATCGTTGCAGAGTACCCAGGGGCCCACGCAAACGCACCGCCAGCAATATGAGATTGCCTCAGATGGATATCGGCAAATTCGCAAACGTCTGAAGAAGTTGATCGACAGAGATCTCGAAAAACTCAAGCGAACGATGGATCAGGCAGGAATCCCCTGGACGTCTGGCCGCAAAGTGCCAGCCCTTCCCGAATGAAGAGCTGGATGCCAGTCTTGAATCACAGATTAGATCCGGGCGCGACTGGTGTTTCCGAATCGGTGGTTCGACTGCATTGTCGTTTGGCATGAACGGTTTTGTCACTGAGACCGTACAAAAGGGGCGGGTTGAGCTTTGCCTATGTTGGCGGGCACTTATAATACGGCCCCCTTTATTGCGACCCGCGGAGGCAGTGAAAATGATGCGTTTTGTGCATGCGGCGATGGTCGCTTTAGTGGTGGGTTGTGGGACGAGTGCCCCACCACGAGTCGAGAAAAAGAAGGTCGCAAAAAATCCGCTCAGCGCATTGAAGACGCATGCGCATGTGTTGCGTGACAATTCCGGACGTGTCGTGACGATTTTATTTAGTGAAAGGACGACAGACGAGGGTCTGCGTCATGTCAAAGGGTTGCAGAATCTGGAGACGATTTTTTTGTCCGATTCGCCGATCACGGATGTCGGCTTGGAGAGTCTCAGCGAGTTGACGCAATTACAGTCTCTCAGTCTCGACAGCAGGCCTGTTACCGACGCAGGGTTACAGAGTATTGAGAAGCTGATTCAGCTACGCGATTTGCGATTGGGCAGCACACAAATTTCCGATCGTGGCTTGGAACACCTCGCAAGAATGACTCAGTTGAAGATACTCAACCTCCGGCACACGCAGATTACCGATGCCGGCTTAGTGCATCTGGAAGGCATGGCCAGTCTAGAAACACTCTATCTCAATGGAACGCAAGTCAGCAAAGCTGGCGTGAAGCAGCTGAGAACAGCGTTGCCCGATTGCGCCATTAGCCATTAGCCACGGGCGCTGGTTTACGCTATGGAGTTGTAGTGGGTCGGGACAGCAGATGCTCTGCTGTGATCTCCCACCACGCATGATTGTACCGGAAGTGACCCGCTCCTGGGATATTCGCTAATCCAGCAGGTCCTGCAGTTTCTGCAAGATCCCCTCCGGTGGAAGATCTTCGCTTTGCGAGACCGTTCGTTCTGCTGCCGCTTCGATTTCTGCAAGCGAGAACAGGAACGTATTTTCGGAGCCGTCCTCGTCACGCAGCCGGGTGTGTGCCCAGGTTTCTGGTTCACCCTCTTTACGGTTGGCATTTCCAACCACAGCAACGTGTCCCAGTTTTACTTTTCCGACGTGGGCGATATCTTCACTTTGGGTGTACGCTCTGGACAATGCATTCATGGTGTCCTGGAACGTGAACAGGAACGTCCCTTCTGTTCCATCTTCGTATTCGAGTCGAATCCGTGCCCAACGGGCCGGTTCTTCGTCTTTTTTGTTCTTGTTTTCAATGACGTCGATGTGACCCATTGGAAGCCGTGCACGCGGTTTATCGCTGCCGAGTGACATATTTCATCCTTTATTGATCGAGTACTAGTCGGTGCTGCTTGTCACGGACCGGGTCCGTTCGTTCTTGAGGCCCAGTTCTTGCGTAACTCAATCGCGGTCGAAGCAACCGCAGGTCACGCAATGCAAGGAATGGGATCGCAAGATAAATCAAACGTTGCTTGATTATAGCGGATCGGGCACAAACCGTGTCGCCGCTAAATCAGGCGTGCGAGTTTCGACGTTCGTTTGGGAGAATGCGATTGCTGATACTGCCACCTGCGGCTTGATTTCAACGGCAAAGCGTGATTGTTCTTGCATTGCTGATAGCCAGAATCGAGGAAGGTTCACGTTGGCTGATTGGCTGAAGCCGCTGAAGTACACTTGGCTGGCATTGTTCATCGCAGTCGTTGCTGATGCACGGGACAATTGTGTCCTGTGACAGCCATGGAGTGCCTGCTGGGTAACACCAGTGGACGGTGTTGCGGCTGTTCATCAAAGTTCTGTTCGTGTCCAGCTTCTCACATCGTCAACACACTGACCGCTGTGGTAGGTTCCGTTCATACATTGTTTACGCCAGTCCGCTGACGCATCGTACAAATGTAGACGTGTATCGATCTGATTGACTAGGACGGAGTTGCGATGCGCTGGTGCGCGGGAGATCAGTTTTCCTTCCGCATCCACCACCATGCCTGGAAACGCATAGCGGCGCGTACCATTGGTGACACTGATGGCGTAGTAATTGCTTGCCGCAGCCGCTTGAACGGTGGCGGGGACGGAGTATTGGTAGTGCTCAAATCCTCGCCGTGTCATACCAGCACAGTGAAATGGCACGAGCATTAATTCAACGCCCTGGCGTTTGTACTCACGAAACAGTTCCGGGTAACGAAAGTCGTGACAGATCAGCAATCCACAGCAGACATTACGGATCTGAAACGTGATGAATTCCTGGCCGGGGCTGTAGTACTTCAGGTTACCGTCGCGGGTGTTCTTTCCTGTGCAAAACAGCTTATCGTAACGAGTGATTAGTTGCCCACGATCATCAATGACATACAGGCTATTGTGCGGTTTATGAGGAGAACTGAGTCGATAGTTGCAGCCGATGACGACCCAGAGTTGGAGCGCGGCGGCAAGTTCCTGTACGTGCCCCAGTGCGTTGTGGATGAGATCCTAATTGACCATGCGCAGTGACTTGGCCTCGGCACCCAGGTAACCAGACAAACAGGCTTCGGAGAAGTGGGCAAGGTGAGCGCCCCGTTTCCTGGCGATACGCATTTGCCGGGAAATGTTTCGGAAGTTCTGCTGAGCGGTGTTTTCTACCTGAAATTGACATGTCGTCAGATTCAGTTTTGCCATGGCAGTGGATCTCTTGATGAAGTAGGGCTGCGGGACGTGAAGATGTGCAGGTGTTGCTTTCCACGACTGTCCGTCATTCGGTGGGGCCTCTTGTATTTCCAGCGTGCCGGGTAGACATTGTCGAAGGGCTTTGCCGGTCGCGGCTGTGTCCTGAAACCCATGGGGTCAATGGTTTCAGGGGCCGTCGGGGAGAACGCGGATCGGGACCGACAGACCACACATGCGGTTGTCACCGACGCGACGCTTTTCGCTTGCCAGCCACTCTGTTCTTCCCTCACGGATTGCTACACTAAGCTTTTCCACGTTGCAAGGAAATTACTTGATGGACCGCGACCATTCGAAGCAGCGACTCCAGGGCTGCTATACCACGATCCCCACGATGTTCCATGATGCCGATCTGGAATTGAATCTGACTGCGATGCAACGCCATGTGCGCTTTCTACGCGCTGGTGGGTTACGGGAGGGGACCGGTGTGTTGCTATCAGGTGGAGGGGCGGGGGATTTTTCAACGCTGACTGTTGAGGAGCGATTGCGCGTGGCCGCCGCGGTGATCGAAGCCGCAGAGGGACAAATTCCCGTTGCAGTGGGAGTGCAGACAACAAGTACGCGCGAATTGGCGCAGTTGTCCCACGCCGCGGCCGAATTGGGGGCTGATTACCTGCAGGTTTCGCCGCCTTTTTATTTTTCGCACACCGAGGACGATTTTTTTGAGTACCTGGCAGCGGCGTCGGTCGCAGCACCGGATGTCGGTTTGATTGTCTACAACACGTATTGGACCAGCATGGGTGTTTCTGATGGAATGGTCTCGCGCTTGCTTGATCTTCCCAATGTAGTAGGTCTCAAATGGAGTAGTCCTGACGGTGCGTTTTTTGGGTTTGAACGTGTGGTTTATGAGTACGCAGACCGACTGAGTGTGATTGATAATCAATTGCGTTTTGTGACTAGCCACATGCTCGGCGCACGGTCGATCGAACTCCACATCGCGAACCACTGGCCCCAGTGGGGTGTGCGACTCTGGGAACAGTTGGAAGCGGGTGCTTACGCTGACGTGCAGCAACAGATGATGCAGGTGGTAATGCCCTTCTATCAGCTGTGGGCGGAGATGGAGCGATATACCAGTGGTGATGGTTATCTTGATAAGTTGTGTATGGAGCTGGTGGGACTGGATTCGAGCCGTTGCCGGCCGCCGACGCGCGATGTGCGGGCGCGCTTTCGCGATCAGGTACGCCAGATGTTGTTGCAGTGTGGTACCCCGAACGTGGTGGACTGAGTGGCATTTTCAGCCAGAACTCCACGAAGCGTTCGCAGGTTGGGACATGTTGTTGTGCGTGCGGACCGCACTGGATCGGTTGGAATCGGTGTTTCGGTTCTTGGAAGAAATGAGAGGGCAGGCTTGAACAGCCCGGCTGGAATCCCATGAGTTCGTCTTTGCACCTCTTCGATTACCTGGTTGTATTCGGGTATCTGGGATTCTCACTCGGTTTGGGGTGGGCGCTGCGGCGCCAATCCAATCGAGACGAGTTCTTCTCAGCTGGTCGTTCGATGGGGCGGGTTGTGGTTGGCTTGAGTGTTATGGCGACGTTGTTCTCCGCCAACAGCTTTGTGATGTACCCTGCGGCCGCTTATGGCAACAGCTTGCGTCTGGCAATGGCACTTGTGGCTTTTTGGGCAATGGGTCCTGTCGTCGCCTGGGTATTCATACCAGTTTATGCGCAGCTCCAGTGCACCACCGCTTACGAATACCTGGAACAGCGGTTTCACGTTTCTGTGCGCTGCCTGGCAAGTGCGTTATTTATCCTGTTGAGAATTGGCTGGATGGCCGCCGCGACGTTTGCCGCGGCAGTCGCGATTGCGGGCATTTCGGGTTTCGATCGCATCGTGATCACGGTCGGGTTGGGAGTGGTGGCGATCGTCTACACGATGATGGGTGGCCTGCGGGCTGTCATGTGGACGGATGTACTGCAGTTTTTTGTTTTTTTTGGCACGATTCTGTTCGCCGCCGCGGTCTTGATTGGCCAGTCAGACGGAGGTGCGGCGCAAATCGTGACCACTTATTTCCAGGGCCGCGAAAATCTCTGGTTTGACTTTTCGCTCGATCCGACAGTGCGTTATGGCACGATTGCGATTCTGGTAGGCAGTTTTCTGGAAGGTCTCTCAGCGTTTGGCGCGGATCAGGTGGCGGTGCAACGTTACATTGCGGCGCGTAATGCGCGGGCGTCACAGTCGGGATTCTTGATAACATTGCTAGGGTTACTGGTGGTGATTCCAGGGCTGCTGATGATCGGGATGGGGCTGTTCAGCTACTTCCAACAAGCGCCACAGGATTTGGCTCCGGTACTGGCGGAACATCTGGAAACGGCGACCGCAGACGAAGCGCTTGCTTTGCGACAGCGAATTGAAGCGTTTGCGCCGGCTGCGGGTCGCACAGCGGTCGACGGTACCTCAGGATTGGCGGCGCAGGTCAGTGCCTACTATCAGGAGCACCCTGCTGGACTGCATGCGGATATTGTCGAGATGGATCTGGCGGACCAGGCCATGTCTCAGTTTGTACGGCTCAAGTTCCCCCCCGGTTTGGTCGGTCTGCTGGTGGCGGCGCTGATGGCGGCCACGATGTCGAGCATTGATTCCGGGGTGCACTCGATCACCACTGCGCTGGTGATTGACTTCCGCGATCGTCTGTTGCCAGCCCAGCGGCCACGAACCGAGTCAGCAGAGATGTGGACGGCTCGGGTGCTCATCGTGGCGATCGGCGCGCTGGCGATCTTCTTGGCTTGTTTTGTCGGAGAGCTGGGGGATGTGTTCACCGTGGCCAAGAAAACCGTCGGTGCCTTTGCCGCCCCGCTGCTGGCAGTTTTTATTCTGGGGTTGTTTGTTTCACGGGCGACAACGTTCGGTGTCTTCTGCGGGACCTGGCTGGGAGCCGCATTTACCCTGTGGTTTAGTTATGCCTACGATTACTGGTTTTCGCTGTGGATTTTTCCGGTTGGTTTCTGCGTTTCACTTGGACTCTCACTCGCGCTCAGCTGGATTCCCTGGGGGGCCCGCCCAGCATCGCCGAAGTGCCTGACTTTTTGGGAGGTCCGGCGGTCTACCAACGCGGACATCCGGGCGGGATCGGAAGACGCGTGAACGCATGTTGTCTTTCCAGAAACCGGGTGAAGGATTGGCAGGTCAGTCTATAATACCGGTGGCGTTGTTTCCTGTTTCTGAAGGCACGAGATACGATCGGTACGAGTTCTGATGGTTCGCAACAAGGTGTCCCGACGTACATGGCTGGTATCCGCCGCTGCCGCGTCAAGTGGTTTTTACGGCTTGCAACAGTATATGACTCGGCAACGCCGAATCCGCGCATTGCGTGCAGAGGGTTACGGTCCTCTGGTCGCGGATCGTAAAGGGCGGCTTGATTTGCCCGCGGGCTTTTCCTATCGGATCATTGGCTGGTCCGGTATGACCATGGACGACGGATTGTGTTTGCCCGAAGAGCCTGACGGAATGGGTGCGTTTCCTGGGCCAGATGGGCTGACGTTGCTGGTGCGAAACCACGAGGTGGATCCCGACGGTAGAGGTCCCTGGGGTCCGCAACAGCGCCTTCTGGGGCATGTGGACGCAGACCGGTTGTATGACCAGGGTCGCGGGAAAACCCCTGGTTGCGGTGGTACGACGACGGTAGTTTACGATACGCGTCGCCAGCAGGTGGTGCGCCAATTTCTGTCTCTGGCCGGGACCTGGCACAACTGTGCAGGAGGCCCCACGCCTTGGAATACCTGGATCAGCTGTGAAGAGACGGTTGCCCAGGCGGGAGTCAACTGGGACCAGATGGTGCCTCTGTTTGCCGACCAGAATCACGGCTACAACTTTGAGGTTCCGGCGACAATCCAGCCGCAACTCAACCCAGCGATTCCCCTGACGGCGATGGGCCGTTTCAACCACGAAGCGGTTGCGTTTGACATCGCATCGGGTGCCGTATATCAGACCGAAGATCGTGATGATGGCCTGTTCTATCGATTCTTGCCAAATCAGCCTGGTGAGCTACAGGCAGGAGGTAAACTGCAGGCGCTGGCCCTGGTTGACCATAGTGGCGCGGATACTCGCAATTGGCATGCGTTAGCTACTGAATTTCGCCTGGGCGAGCCCCACCGAGTGAAGTGGATTGACCTGGAGAGAATCGATTCACCGCAGGATGATTTACGCTATCGCGGTAGAGGGCAGGGGGCGGCTTGTTTTGCTCGCGGGGAGGGCCTCTGGGCAACTCCAGGTGCTTGTTACTTTGCTTGTTCTTCCGGTGGAGCGGAAAAGAAGGGACAGATCTGGTGTTATCGCCCGAGCGCTCGGGAGGGCACTTCCGGTGAAGCAGCAGAACCCGGGCAGCTGGAGTTGTTCGTCGAGACCAACGCTTCGGAACTGCTGGAAGCGGCGGACAACATTACCGTCACGCCGTGGGGTGATCTGCTACTTTGCGAGGATCGCGGAGGTGAGGTCATCCGGCTGGTAGGCGTCACGCCGGCGGGCAAACTTTACACGTTTGCCCACAATCATGTCCGCGCGGAATTTGCGGGCGCGACGTTCTCACCAGACGGATCCACGTTGTTCGTCAATCTGCAGGAAGCAGGATTGACACTCGCCATTACGGGGCCGTGGCAGCCGGAACGCACTTAGTGTGGCCCAGTGACCATGGTGCTGAAGTGACGCGAAGATAGACTGCGCCTGGGGTTTTACCAGTGCGGTTTAGCGGCGTCGCAAGAGACGCTGGAGCAGTCCGCGAGCACGATTCGTAGCAGGCGCCGCTTTGTTCGTAGTATCCACAGGGTCATTTTTTTCGAGATAGTAAGGTTGGTATTGGAAAACCTGGGGATCATTACGATCGACGGTAACAGTGACTCCGGCCACGTTGGGTGACCCGAAGACTTCCATTCGTGTGAAGTTCAAATAGAGTTGTCCGTTGGTGCTCTTCAAGGGTTTATCGATGCGGTAATAGTGGGTGTCTCCATGGATACAGACGACCGGCTTGCGGTATTGGTCGAGACAACCCCGCATGGTTTCCAGAAAACGGTGGAAGCCCTCTTCCTCTCCGTTTTCGAAGTCGGGGTTGGCGTGAATGATCACCGCAACTCCAGGCGCTTCTTGTTTAATGGCGTCGGCAAAAGCCGCCTGCAGAAAGGCTTGATTTGCGGCGCTACGCTGGGCAAATTCGTTCATGGACGGCACGTCGTCAATGCGCCGATTGTTTTGGCTGCCGCAGACATGAAGCACCACAAACATGATCCCCGCTTTGGTAAAGCGATAGTTTTCTACAAAGCGGGAGAACTCGGGTTGCTGACTTTGAGAGCGAACTCCCAGTTGCTGCAATCGCAACACACTTGTGTCTTGGAAGAATAGTTGTCGCAACCTGCCGAGCCGTTCGATCGGGTCGGATCCGACACCGTGGCAGTCAGTCCATTCATTGTCGCCTGGAGTGTAGACTACCGGCGTGGGATGCTGTCGAAAAAGACTGGCAATAGCCTCGAAGCCTTCATCAGAACAAGGTTCAGATTGTGCCTTGATGTCGCCAACATGCAACAGGAAGGCAAAATCTTCCCGCGCTGCCTGCTGGAGCAGTTGACGGTACTGGGTATCCTGCTGAGCCGAATAGGGTGCGTCTCCGGTAGCGAGAAACCGAAAACGTGTTTCTTCTGCTGTGATCGGGTGATGCAGTCCGCACAGGACCGCCACCATTGCCAGCGACACGACAGATTGGTTTTTCATAGCATCCGCTCCTCGACAAGAAACACGCGAGACAAAGCAGATCACCCGGCTGATCGATCGCAGGAGACACAGTTCTGCGGCGTCGTGGCGTCTGCGTGAGCAGCATTCATTCTAAGGTGCCAATCGATCCCAGAAAACCGTGGTGTCACGTGCGCGATCGCACAGCGAATCTGACCCGAACCGGTTCGGGGTGTAGGCCGCTATGCGATGTGTTGAGCCAGAATGCAACTGGCTCAGACCTGGGATCACAGAAGAGGCACAGCGCGTCGTTGTCAACAGGCTACTTTTCCCTGCAGGATGGAGCGTTTAGCATTCTCTGGTCTGAGGCAATCGGCCTGGTGTTTGTGTTGCCGAATCGGTTCCGTGTTGAAAAGGACATGCGTTATGCGATATGGAAACTGTCGGTGGGTTGATATTCAAGCGACGGACAAGGATCAGGTCGTTGTTGTCGTACCAACCGGTGCCCTGGAACAACACGGTCGGCATTTGCCTTTATTGACTGATACGATTCTGGTTACCGAGGTTGCTGAACGTGTCGAAAAGAAACTGCCCGATCAGGTGTTGCTTGTCCCTACACTGTGGTTAGGTGCTTCCGATCACCACTTGGATTTTCCAGGTACGCTTTCGTTGCCTAACACATTTTATGCCGAGATGATCAAACACGTGTTGCAATGTTGTGTCGGTGCTGGGTTCCGCAGAATCATGTTCTTGAATGGACACGGAGGTAATACGGCACCGGGGACTGTCGCAATTACGGAGATGGCGAATTCGCGCGACGATTGCGATGGAGTGCTGGTGGGTTGGACGGGGTATTGGCAAGGTCCGGCGTTTGCGCCGGAAAAACATGGGATGGAAACCCCACATGCATCTCACGCTTGCGAGTATGAGACTTCGATGATGCTGGCGGTCGCAGACGAAATGGTTCAAATGTCCGAGGCGCGCGCGGGGTCCGTTGTGATTGACAGTAAATTTTATCACTCGGAGCTGGGCGGGCAGGTGACCTTGGCCGGGCGGTTTCACCGAAGGACATCCACTGGTGCGATGGGGCGACCTGACCTGGGTACTGCCGAGAAAGGGGCGTCGCTGATAGACGCCGCAGTAGAGGATACGGTGGGGCTCATCGCAGATTTTTTGACTTGGGAAACGCCACGTGTGTTTTCCACGGAGCAAAGCTGATCTGCTGGAAGGCCCGCGGTCCGGAGTCGCATGCCTGTGTGGTACAGGCTGCGTGACAGCAGAAACCTGTCAATCCACTTGACTAAAGCTGAAGATTTTTTGCGGGACCGCGACGTGCAGGTAATCGCTGACAGCCATTACGATCGAGTCCGTCAACGATCCAGCATTAAAGGCAATACGCTGGTTTTCACGAATGGCGGAGTCCACATAAAGTGGAAAAGGAAGAATGGGATGCCCGAAGGGAGGGACGCTCCCGGGTTGCAGTCCAGTGCGACCTTCGAATGCCGTCAATGTGGCCAATTCTTCACGGCTGGCAAACCGAAGTTTCTTGCCCCCGAGTTCTTTCCGGATGGATCCCGAGTGGGCCCGTCGGTCTGCCGGTAATACGAATAGTGCAAAATCAACGTCGATTTTCATAAGCAGGGCCTTGCCACCATGTTTGAGTTCTTCCCCGCGTGCTTCTGCCGCCGCCTGGGAAGTCAGCGTTGGCCCGTGCTGGACTTCACGAAACGGAATCGCGCGCTGCTGTAACAGGTCGCGAATGGATTCCAGCACAGTCATGAATCAGCCTTTGTCATGTAGGACATGGAATTTGCCGTACCTGAAACGCCCCGAGGAATATCTGACGGCCGCGCAAGTAATTCGCGCGCGATTCCCGTCAAGTGTCAGGTCTCCTGGACGCCTACTCAAACAAAGCATGCAGTCGACACGAATCGCAGTCACGAACTGGTCCCTGGTGGATGCGTTCCGGGGGGCGCGCTGGCCAGCCCGTTTGCTGCGACATCGTTCCAATCCTCCGTCTGTATTACTGAGTGCATGACCAGGTGTGTGTAGTTTTCTGTCCGTAATTTGGATGTTGCTTTTTTTCCGGTTGCGAATGGTCGCTGTTTCCGAAACGGTTTGATTGTTTCTGCCGTGAGATCGTTTGCAGTTTGTTACCCACAGATCTGTTTTGTTAGCTGCCCGACCAGACCATGCTGCCCTCTGTGTTCAGGTTATGGCAGTGATGACGACTGTGTCAAACGGCGCGAGGTGCATTGAGAACAGTGCCTGGTCGGTCACCAGCCTCTTACGCCTGCTGCGGGGCAATTCACCTGCAGTCGAAGTAGTAGACCGCGTGGCTGCCATTACCGACGTTGTCCGGCGAGGGTGTGAGCTGGCCAGGAATCTCTGCTGCACGTGCTCGGACCATGTATATTAGTAAGAGGGCCTGGTGGTGGTTTTTCAGGCGGGTGTGTGGCGTATCGTGCGGGGTTACTTTTTCGAAACCATGGCGAGTGGTTCTTATGAGTCCCAGGGACGACACCTTTGACGATCTAGTTGGATTCAACGAATTCGATGACCTCGTTGGATTTGATGACCTCATCCAAAAAGGTGACTCCCTTTTGTCTTGGGGATCCTACACGGCTGCGATTGCCAAATTCGATGAGGCGTTGCGACTTGACCCTGAGAGTGCCGTTGCGCTCCACAAACGCGGCCAATGTTATGCGCAGAAGAAAGACGACGCGCGGGCGATCGCGGACTACAACGCTGCCATTCGCAGTGATGCCAATCTGGCGCCGGCGTTTTTTAATCGCGGGCAATCGAACCAGAGGCTAGGACATAGCAAGCGGGCGATTGCCGATTACACAGAGGCGTTACGTCTTGATCCACAATTCGCTGAGGCGCTGAATAGTCGTGGTGTTGTCTATGCCAACAACAACGAAATCGATCGTGCTTTTGCTGATTGGGATCTTGCGATCCAAATTTATACAGGGGACGCGCAAAGCGATGCAGACCACGCGGATGTTTTCTACAACCGTGGCATGTTGCATGCGAGATTGAAGCGAGTCGAGCAGGCGCTAGCGGACTATAGCAAGGCGATCGAAATCGATCCAAAGCATGCCAAGGCGTACTACAAGAGAGGGACTCTACACGCTGCAAAGACAAAAGATATGCAAGCGGCGATCGCTGATTATAGCCGCTCGATCAAGGTCGACCCAAAGCAACCGCATGTCTACATTTCCCGTGGAATGGCCCACCGCGATAACGGTGAATTGGAACGGGCTGTGGAGGATTACAGCGAGGCGATTTCCCTGGATCGCCAAAACGCCAGGATTTACAACAGGCGGGGGCAGGTCCACTTCGACCGGGGTGACACGGACGCCGCAGTGAGCGATTACAGCAAGGCAATTCGTATCGATCCGGATTTCGCACAGGCCTATGTCAATCGGGGTGCCGCACACAGCAATCGGGGTGACCACGATGATGCGATCAAGGATTACGAGGAAGTTGTGCGTCTCCGGCCGAAAGATACCGCTGGTTACTACCACTGTGGCAGGGCTTATGAACGTTGTGGTCGGTTTGAACAAGCTTTGGAGAATTATAGTGAGTTGATTCGGATGAGGCCCGAATACGCGAGTGGATACCGTAACCGTGCGCGAGTCCACCAGAGCCTTCGCGATTTCACCGCGGCGATCTCTGATTACACAAACGCGATTGCCTTGGATCCTGGAAACGCCACGACGTTTAACCACCGCGGTGAGGCCCACTTTGAACAGGGCGACACGCGTAAGGCGATTAAGGACTACGCACAAGCGATCGACAGTGACCCGGAGTTCGCGGAGGCGTATATCAATCGTGGCAATGCATATCGCAAACTGGATGACCATGAAAATGCAGTGAAAGACTTCGATGAAGTTATCCGTTTGCGCCCTGACAGTGCGAGCGGATATTACTATCGCGCCAGAGAGTACAAGAGCCAGGAGAAGCATGATCTGGCGATCATGGATTATGGTCGGTCTATTGAGCGGGATGCCGACAGGCCCTATGTGTTTATCGGCCGCGGCACAGCATATGAGCAGTCTGGTGAACTGAAGCTCGCCAGAGAGGATTATGCCAAGGCGATCGCCTTGGATCCTGAAAATGCCAGGAATTTCAACAGACGCGGGCAGGTCTCTTTTGAATTAGGGGATACAGATGCCGCGATTAGTGATTACTCCAAAGCGATTCGTGTCGACGCCTATTTTGCGGAGGCGTATCTCAATCGTGGGAAAGCAAATAGTAAACAAGGTGACCATGGTAGTGCGATCAAAGACTATGACGTGGTGATTCGTCTCCGCCCGGAAGACAGCGCTGGTTTTTATCATCGTGGTTGTGCTCACGAGCGTCAGAGACATTTGAAACTAGCCATCGCGGATTTTGGTGAATGTATTCGGCTTAATCCTACCGATGCAAACGGATACCGTAGCCGAGGGAGCGTCCACCGAATTCTCGGAGACACGACACAGGCGATTTCTGATTACACGCAGGCGATTGAACACGATCCCGAGAATGTCGCAGCCTACAATGGTCGGGGTTTGGTCTACGCCAGCCTAGGTGATTTCGACATGGCGCTGGAGAACTACGCTTGTGCGCTTGAAATCGATCCTGATTGTGCCCCGGCCCATACCAATCGTGGCAACGTATACACCAAAATAGGTGACCATGAGCGTGCGTTAGTGGATTTCAATGAAGTCGTACGTCTTCGCCCGGAGGATCACTGGAGCTACTATCGCCGCGGTAGGACGTTCGACAAACTGGGGCAATTCAAACAGGCGATTGAGAATTTCGGAGATGTGATTCGGCTGGCTCCGGAATGGTCCAAGGGGTATTGGCAACGGGGAAAGGTCCGCGAGAAGTTTGGGGACGCCGATGGTGCCATGACTGACATTGATCGGGCGATCGAACTGGATCCGGAGCAGCCGATTGCCTTGTTTGCGCGTGGGCTGGCCAATTCCAGGGAAGGGAATTACAAGGCCGCGGTTGCCGATTACGACAAAGCGATCCGTATGGATGCAGATTTTGACAGGGCCTATTTCAATCGCGGACTGGCGTATAGCCGACAAGGTGACTACCGTCGTGCCGTGGAGGACTTTGGTGAATACATTCGGCTCTGTCCCGAGGTAGGGAACGGGTATCTTTATCGAGGTCGTGCTGCGCAAAGGCAGGGTGAGCTAACGCCGGCGATCGCCGATTTCAGTGAGGTTGTGCGGCTGCGGCCGGGTGATGCCATTGGTTACTTGAGCCGTGGGAAGGCGTACAAGGCTCAGGGTGAAACCGATAAAGCCATCGCTGATCTCTCACAGGCGATCCGTTTCCAGGACAATACTCCTGGTCCGTACAGCCACCGCGGGGTGTTGTACAGCAGAGAGAACGAGCTTGATCTGGCCATTGAAGATTTCAGTGAAGTGATTCGACTGGATGCGGAGAACCCACGACCCTACTACAACCGAGGGAGAGCCTACGACCGAAAAGGGGACTCGGTCCGCGCAATCGCTGATTACGATGTCGCCATTCGGCTCGATCCGCGGAACCCGCGGGTTTATGTGGGGCGTGGTGTCGCGCACCGTAACGCGGGTGACTTTGAACGGGCGATTGCTGACTACAACCGGGCCTTAAGCATGGAGCCGGAAAACGCGCGCGCGTACTACAACCGAGGAGTCGCCTGGTATGACGCGGGCGATCGGGAGCAGGAGATCGCCGACTACACAAAAGCGATTGAGATCGATCCTGACAATTCCCATCGGTATTTTGTTCGGGGCAACGCATTCCGCAAATCAGGCAACTTGCGCCGCGCCATCGCCGATTATGACAAGGCGATTCGGCTCGATGACAAGAATGTCCGGGCGTACCGCAGTCGCGGATTTACTTATGCCAAGAAGCGGTCCTACGATCGTGCGGTTGCTGACTACAGTGGTGCGATTGACTTGGCGCCCGATTACGTCAACACCTATCTGTTGCGCGGCAATATTCACCGCAGAAACGGCGCGCTGTCTGCAGCGATTGCGGATTACGATTATGTGATTCGTCGCGCCCCACGTCATATTAAGGCCCATTTTTTTCGTGGCAAGGCGCATGGTCGCCAAAGGCAAATTGCCCTTGCGATTGCGGATTTAGTCCGCGCAAGAATGCTGAAAAATCGGGCTTAATGTTCTTGCGGGAGGCGGTAAGTATGGTGTTGGTTCGAGGTCAGATAGTCGAGCGCGCGTTATTCGCAGAGCGATATAGCGAACTCGATTTTGTGTCGATCGAGCTGTTGGTGCTTGTTGGAGCCAACGCTACGTGACACCGGGTCTTGGCCGACACCGAGATGCGTGCCGCAGATATTGACATGGATGGTGTAACAGACCTGCTGTTGGTCGGTCACCAGACCACCTCGACCAGTGTGAATCGCGTGTGGCGGCTCTTCGCATCCGCCTCGTGGACCAGTAAAGGCTAGGCTGTGTTGTCCACTTGCAATTGGGTCTCTGTTCGATCCGACCGGATATTGTCCCTCTCCTATATTTGTAACGAATGCCAGAGACCCAACACCGAAAACAACAGGCATACCAATCCGAGCCCCAGCATCATCACTGTCCCACCCCAAAAGTCGATCGGATCAGCTGCGCGCGTTCGAAGTCCCCACTGCTTTGTGTGTGTTCCGCTAGTGCTGCGACCAAATTCACCGGTTGCGATCCATCGCGATACGCGATGCAGGCAATACAACCCGAAGAAGAACAGAAAAGCTAAATCGATAAGAGACATGCCACTAAGTGGAGCAGCTGATCGCTGGTTGTGAGGTGTCGAGTTTGTTGTTCTTGAAACCACTTCCAGCAAGAAGAGAGAATACCAAGAGCAATTGTTTCCTGTACCTAAACATCCGTTGGATCGAAAACATCCGTTGGATCGAGTTTTTTCTTTCGAATCATGCGCCAAATCAAGAACGGAATAATGAGATAGAAGCTGTAGCCTCCGATATCGGAAAGCAGGTAGTAATATTCCTGATCGGTCATTGGCCCACACCCAATCATTCCCACCACCAGCAGCAGACACAGCAGAAGTTTCATGTTCAGCTCCTTTGGTTGGTGTATCCAGATGCCATCAATATAGAGGCTGGCACGGCGGCCTGTGGACCAGGGCCGGACCCGCACGGCTGACCCGAATCCCATACTCGGATCAGAAGCCAAACGTGAGGGTGCTTTTTCGAGAAGTATCACCAGTACAGTCAGATATACAAAACCGCAGGAGAAACAGGATAGCGATACGCAGCCGAACGATCCAACCATGGGGAGAAACTAATTGGATTCTCGTGTTGCGTGAGAGAATCCTGACCATCCACGTAATGCTCATTATGGTCTTCACGCGGCCTTTGTCTAACCTCTCTGGCGTTTACGAAAATATAAGCTTTATAAGCAAAATAGAAAGCGAAAAGACACAGGCCGTAAAAGCCAATCCGAGCGGTTTAGCCTTGCTACTGACTGGAGTAGCGGCCTGAGTGTGGACGAGGTCAGGAAAGGCATGTCTTCCGAGAAGAAGAAACGCCTGTTGCCTCAGATTATGAGCGAATATCTGGCAGTCTATCCAACAGCGGAATCAGAG
>PBOG01000270.1 GCA_002724245.1 Planctomycetaceae bacterium | reverse complement strand
CTGGCGGCCAGAATTGCAAAACCGCCAATGACCAGTGAGACACGCATTTTCCAGGTATTCTTGTGAACCCGCTGAGACGTGGGGGTTTCCCGTTTCATTTCTGCATTCTCCGTGCGCGGCGAGCCCACCGAAAAAAGAAAAGCATCCGCGGTTTCGTTCGAGTGACGATCTACGCTGGGATGGGTTCGTTTGTCGGTGTGATGGTGTTTGCCACATTGGCGGGCGGAGTATACGGATGACAGAAACGTAGCGTCAATAGAAGTGCAGCCCCATGGCGAGGTAAACCGTATAGGTTTCATGGCCGCAAGAGGGGAAACGGTTGGTGCAGGCCAGAAACGCGTTAATGGCTGGGTTGATCCGCTGGCAGTGGCAGCAGCCGCACTGGTGTGTCGTAGAACACCGCACAACCCCCGTCATCAGTCATTTCACCGGGGATAAGTGCATTGGCGCAGCAGCCGTCCGAGAGCCAGCCCCCTTTAGGAAGCAGCAGGACGTCTTCGCGTTGCCTGTCATCAAATTCAAGCCGTACGGTCATTTGACTCAATTCAGATTCAACGATAGCGAGACCGCCATCAACAAAGGGCTGGGCTACCGCAGGATGAACGCGTGCGATCGCAGGGCCGTTGCGGGTACCGTTGACCCATTGTGAAGCCTGCGAATCGTGATTGGACAACGCCATCAAGAGTAACGGACGCAATTGGGTCGTAGGAGGCGGAGCTGCTGCAACGTCCGTGACCAGATTGACCCGGCCGGTTGGCGTTGGGAATTTCCGGTCGGCATACATGACTTGTCCAGCCAGCGGGTTGCGCACGGGCCCTTGCCTGAGTTCGTCCAGGGAGACACCTTCTTCAGAGACGCCTTGTAGCATGCGACGCTTCCAGGTGTCGACATCTTCAGAGAAGTCTTTTGCCAGGCCGACGCGGCGGGCGAGTTCCTGCGTGATCTCATAATCTGATTTGACATCGCCAGGCGCTGACGTTACGGGGCGAGACTCGATCAGCCAGTGATGGCCATAGGCACCCAGTAAATCGTCTTCCTCAAGCATCGTTGTTGTTGGCAGGATGATATCGGCGCAGCGAGCGGTATCGGTCATGAACGAATCGACAACGACCGTCATTTCACGTGTTTGTAGGCCTTTGGCGATCCGGTCTGATTCGGGGAGCATGGCAACGGGGTTACCGCCACTCACCCAAGCGACGCGGATTGGCGGATCCTGGGCGGCAAAGATTCCAGGTCCCAGGAGTGGTTCTGGAATTGCCCTGGCAGGTTGATCAAGACCCGTGGTAAAGGATAGATCGAAAGCACCGCGTCGCTTGCAGCAGTAGGAGATACCTCCGCCAGCGATGCCGAGATTTCCTGAAACACTGGCCAGTGCGTCGATGGTTCGCACTGTGGCGGAACCGTTTCGCCTTCTTTGCAGTCCCCAGCCAATCAACGTCGCTGCAGGTTGCTGGGTGTAAGACGATGCCAGATGTTCAAGATCCGCCACGGAGACATCAGCTAGCGTTGCCCAGGTTTCCAGATTGCGACTGTAGGCCAGTTCCTGAAATTGTTCCAGGTGGTCACAATACGATCCCGCGTTGCTATCGTACCACTGGTTCTCAAACAGAATGCGGGCGGTACCGAGTGCCAGAGCGCTATCCCCACCAGGCCGTGGTTGAATGAACCGGTCGCAGAGTTGTGCCGTTTGCTGCCATACCGGATCAATCAGGGTAAACTGCGCGCCGCGCGCTCGTGCGCGTTTCAGTATAGGCAGGAGATGCACCTGGCTTACGTAGACGTTCTTGCCCCACAGGATGATGGTCTGGCTGTGGTCGAGATCAAATATGTCGTGGGAATCTTCATCCCCAAAGTCGAGCATTTGGGCAGCGTCGCCCGCTCCGGAACAGACATCTCCAGATTTGATCGTGACTGGACCAAATCGTTCAAAGAAGGCGTCTGTTACATGTTTCATGAGTCCCATCGATCCGGCGGAACGATAGTACAGAATTGAGGTTGGTCCCGATTCTTGACGCACTTGCAGTAATTTCCTGGCGATGCGCTCGAGCGCATCCTCCCAACCGATTGGGTGGAAGTCAGATCCCTGACGAGCAAGCGGCGTGACGATGCGGTCCGGGTCGTATTGGCGGTCGAGAAAGCGACTCGTGCGATGGCAGAGAAAACCTTGTGTGACTGGGTGGTCCGGATCTCCTTTCAGTCGAACGACCTTGCCGTTCTGAATCTCGGCAACGAGGCCACAGGCGTCGGGGCAATCACGGTTGCAAGCCGTGCGAAGCTGTTCGATCTGCGGTGTTTCCATAGACTTGGATTGCCGGGTATTCAATATTGAGAGAGGCCGTAGCACAGTTGGCAATCAAGCCGTTCGTTGGATCCAGCTTCTTGCCAGTGCTTCGAGGTCTGACGGACTGGATCCCTGTTTAGAGAAGAATTCAACTTCCAGGTTGGCGATTGCATTCGCTAGTTCCCGGCCGGGAGCACTGTCGGCAGTATGCTTTTCTCGAATTTGTTTGAGTAGTCCGAGGACTGTAAATGCATTAACTTCAGAGGGCATTGCAATCGAGGGCTCAGCAGAGTGTACGTCACGTTTTTTCATGAACATGACAAGCGATCCGGCGATGACTAATAGTGAAGCACCGATGATGGTGGCACCAAAATACCAGCGATAACCAGATTGACCGTAATTTTGTTCGAGGGCAACGGTTTTTTCGACGCTGACCAGGTCTGCGTCTGCGAAACGCTGATAGACCACCTTTGCGTCGTCTGTTTTCGCTTGAGCAAAAGAAAAGGCCTGGGGGCGGTTTTCTGCGTCGGTCGTTGCGGCGAGAGTAATCATCCAGGTCCGCTCTGAAACGATCAGGGAAGATCCGCGACTCTCAGAATCAAACTCGGACACCGAGAGTCCTTGATCCTGAAGGTTGGTGACCATGAAACCTTCAGGATCAAGATCGACCAGGTCTTCGAACTGCGGTACCAGACCCTTTCCGACAGCTTTCAGCTCCAGGATTAGTTTGCCTTCATCCGCTTGCCGCTCGTCAAGTGTCTGGGTGATGGAGAGCTGTTCCAGAGGACGCGGTTTGCCCTGTTTGGGTGAGGCATCGAGCGGGACCGCCGTAGAGGCAATCGGGATAATGACATATCCAGAGGTGTCGAGGAAATCGAGGTTCAGTTGCAGTCCTGGGAGCGTGTCTGCTTCGGGGCCGCGTGCCTGCAGCAACAGGTAGGCATAGGGCGTCACGCGCCAGCCGTACTCGTCGGCGCGCGCTCTGGAGTTGACATCCTCATGCTGGAAGGTCACGGACAGGACTTCAAAGTGCTCTTCAAGAGCCTGGCGGACTCCCTCTTCGAATTTGTCGCGGTAGTTTGCCAGTGGCCGACCGTAGTTGTAGTAGAAACTATTGCCATTTTGTTGATTCTGCAGGTAACGCCCAAAACCACCGGACTCCCGTTCGATTTCGCGTGTATGGCGTAATTCAACAAAGACACCAAATGGTTCGGAATGGCCAACAATATCACTGCCGTCGATTTTGGCTTCCAATTTGATCTCGGTCACCAGGTCGTTGTAGTAGTCATAGATCTTGCGGGCTTCACTCGCTTGTTTGTGTTGCCCCACAATTTCCAGGCCATTGCGAACATAGCGAAATTTGATGGCTGGTTTGGCAGCACTCATGCGTGTGAAAAGCGTATTGGCGAATAAAGCCAGGTGGCGTTTGGAGGCCTCGCTATCAAGTGAGGTGATTGCCTCCTTGATCTTTTTGACCTGGCTCAAGTCAGCCGTTTGACGTTCCGTGATTTGGTTTAAATCGCAGGCTCCCAGGCTCGCATAGAACCAGATTTCATAAACCTTCGAAGTTTCTTCTTCCGGGGAAAGCCCTGGCAAGGTGGCGGCGTAAAGTCGGGCGGCTTCCGAGAAGCCAGAAAACGCATTGCCGCGACGCTGGGTGAAATTGGAATCGGGTTTCAGTTCCTTGAGGTAGGTGTTTTCGTCATGGTCGAGCGAGGCTCTTGCCAGGTATAACGCCCAGCTGTTGGGGTGTTGCTGCAGTGCGTTTTCGACGACGGTTCGCGCGACTTCGTAGCCACGTAAAACTTCTGCTTCAATGTCCTGCTGAGTGCGGCGAGTCTTTTTTGCTTTTTGGACCGCCGGTTGTCGCCATACACCAATCAAGTTGGCTCGCATCTGCTGTGCCAGCTCAGCCAAGGTGCCAGGTTCTAGATCCCCAAGTTTTCCAAAGACCTTCTCAATGGCGGTTAATCGGTAGACCTCTGCAGAGCTGTGGCAGCGTGTGAATGCCGTGGCGAGTAAACCTTCGTTCAATTTGACGGGAAGCGTCTTGAGCCGAGCGACGAGTCGACTGAGCTCTTGCAGGTTCCGCTCCTGTTTTGATCGGGTTAATGGAATACTTTCGGCTTTGCGTTCAAACCCGTACATGAACATGTAGCGCCCCGTGTTGTTGCGGTTTGCATTCGGATCGTGATTATTCGTCCACACACGCAGGAATTCATCAACGAGTTCTTTTCCAAGTTTCGGGTGTGATTCAGTCAATCGCTCGATGTAAGGAAACGCTTGATCCTCTTCGTTGATTTTCAACAACAGCTGGGCACTGAGCATCGCGAATTTAGCGCGGAGGCCCTCGTCGACCAGGGACAGCCAGTGTGTTCCGGGGCGTAGCTCCAGGAGATCACCGGTTGGTATGGAAGCGATGCGTGATGTTGTGCGTTGCTTTTGGTTGCGGTAGAAGAAATTGCCGAACTGATCGCGTTGGAGTTGGCCCTTCCGACTTGTCGATTCATCAAACTGGTAACTGATCTCGGCTTCCCGCAGCCAGTTTTGTGCCAGCAGGGTCAAGGAATGCTGCCAGCGATCTGCGAGTTCTGGTGCAGAGGCAAGTAACGCTTCCACAGCGGTAGTCTGCAATTCCAGTCCCTTGACCCGTGTGTTAGCGTCTTTCCAGCTGCGCTGTAATGCCTGCGCGCTGCTGGAGCCGATCGACGCCAGAATGTCCATGCCACGACTAGGATTCCCAGTAAAACTCTTGTTCAGCCATTGCTGGCCAAGTTCATCGCGTACCTGAGGAGCGACATCCACCGCGCGTCGTAACGCCTTTTCCATTTCTTCGCGGTATTGCGTGGATTGGCCGGCCTTTGCCAGGACGGCCTGTGTCGCCCTCCAGGCAAGTTCTAGTTGCGATGTCGTTTTATCTTTTGTGTATTGCGCCAGATGAAATTGACTCAACAGGTTCAAAGCCGCCAGGTCGTTGCTGGTCTCAGACTCTTCCAGGCTTGGTAGAAATTCGCCCGCGTCAAGCCCACGGTTTGCAGCAAACAGGACACGTGCTACTTGCTTGCGATTGAGCGTCGCCACGGGGTCCTGTTTTGCGGTCTCCAGGCGGAAACGCTCCAGGAATGTGCTCATGGAGTTCCCTGTAGCGAGGGAATGACGCAGCAAACCTCCGAGCAGTTCGATCAAAGTATCGTCCAGAGCGATTGGTGCGCAGGCTGCGAGGGCGAGCAGATCATCGCAGGAGCAGACGTGCTTCTCTGCGTATTGCCGAGCGTTCGCTGGCAAGCTGGCCACAGCAGTTCCAGGCGGACGTGGGACGGCGGGCACCGTGCGTGCGGCGCGGGGAGGGGCCATTTGTAGAGAACTCAGCAACTTGCGGTACAAAGCCTTCGCCTCGTCAGCCGGAAGGCTGGCCAGGAATGCCTTGACTTCGGTCCATTTTCCGAGCGTCACCTGTTGTTGGAATTCGAGGAGTTGTTCGTCGAAGGGATCAACACTGGCAGCGGGAGAGGCGGGCGTGGCGGGCAACGATGGGCCGGGAGGTCGTTCCGTGCTGTGTGCAGGTTCTGGAGGGACTTCAGAACTCGCGGGTCTGCCAGTTGCTGCCCAGGCTGCCAGGATAGCCGACGGGCGGCGGTCAAATTTAAGCCGATTAATCTTGAGCACATGCTGTTGTGTCGTTGCTGCGGCAGGTACAGGTATCGCAGTCGTGCCCGCAGCAGATGAGGTGATGGTGCCAGTTGTTGGCGGCCGATTGACAGCTGCCGAATTGGCGCGGGCATTCTTATTCAGAGCTGCCGGTAACGCTCGGGGCAGGACCTTCAAGGGGACGGCCTTGATCGCAGTCGCCGTGCCGGCCGCCTTTTGTTGTGCTTGACAATCGGGCAGGTCTCGCAGGACGCATGCGAACAAACCAAGGAAGAGAAAGAGGGTGGCTCTCATAGTATCTGTCTGGCCCCTTCGTTTCCGGGAAAGGCAAGTGGCACAGGTGTGGTACACAGGGCTGCGGAACGCCCTGTACCATCGACCAGGTCTATTATCAACTGCGCAGCACGTGAGGTCCAGGTTCCGGAGGACCGGGTGCGCAAAGACGTAGAACGCCGTTTGCAATCAGAGCGAGAAAGCCGCGTTCAGGATCCGCGTCCGTCGGGCGGCGGACCAGAGCTGGCACCGCGTGCATCCTTGGGCCCCTGACCTTTATTCTTCGACTTGCCTTTGCCGCGACCGCGGCTTTTGCCACTGGCACAGCCCTGTCACTGGCTGGGCAGAGGAAGTCCCTGCAATTCACTGAGGTCCATTCTGGCCAGGCGAATCGTTGACTCCAAGTCTTCTCGGTAGGACTTTACGGCAGCCAGATCACCTGTCTGCTCTGCTTGACTTTGCAGGAGTCGCAGCGTCTGGCGGGCATTTTCGATTTCCGGTTCCCAGGTTTCACGTGGCTGACCTTCCAGTCGCATCAACCATGTCATGTAGTACTGCGAATGTGCTAAGGCAGCTCGCGCGTCCTGAAGAAGTTTCCGCCGTGCTTGTTGCCTGTCCAGCTGGGTGGAATTGTCTTTATTCGTAGCTTCTTGCAAATCATCGACGAGTGCTTTGAGGTCGCGGTGTGCCGCAGGTAGCTGTTTGGCCAGCATTTGCGCTTTGGCGCGTTCCAGTCGGAGTTGCCCTGTCTGCTGCGACAGGCCCGCAGGCAAAAGTTCAATCGCCGTGTTGTAGGCGGTGACCGCGGACGCCCAGTCTCCTTCGCTCGAATGAGTTTGCGCGGTAGTCAGGCAGGTCGCGACCTGGTCCAGTTGCAGTTGCTTCTGTCCCGGACCGTAATGGTAGGCCGCCGCCAGCAATGGCAACATCAGCCAGACGAGTAGCACGGCAATTCGCATGATAGACCCTCTTGTGAGTAGGTGGGTCGAATCCCAAATCCGCAGGGAGTAGCGTCAGGTCAGAGTATAGATGGTTTTTCGACAGAAAAGAAGTGATTCTGAAGTTAACGGGGGCGTTAAAGCATGGCTCTCCCGCTGTTTCGAGGTTGTTGACTCTGCTGGATCCGGGGAATTCGTGGCCTGCGCCACGCCAGGATGGTGTGACTCAAAACCATTTGTCAACGTTGATGCTTGGGTGGCCATATCAAGGGATCCGGCCAGGGCGAGCGTTCCGGAGCTGTTGCGCAGCAGCTTTTGTACGGCGTGGAACGAGTTGTAAGCGACGGTAGAGAGCTCTGCCATGTCGGACGAGAATGCCAGGTCATGTTGTTCGTTTCCTTGCTCTCTGAGGAAGCCGCTCTGCCCTCGATTCTCCGGGTTGCCTATTTTCAATATTGGTCGTGTCGACGATGCTGGCGCGTTGCCGGATGCCATTCCGAGCATGACATTCCACACCCTTTCTTCAGTGAAGCTGAAAGGCTACGCAGCGCGACTGGACATAACACGTCTGATGCGTGGGGTGGAAGTGGCCGCTTCTACAGCCCACTCAAGTGTTCGCCCGTGGCGGGACTGGCGCCGTTTGGGTCGCTCTGGACGTTTGACGACTCGTTGGCCGTGTCAACAGGGCGGAGGATCAAGATGCCTCGATCCGCTGCGGTTCTGCTGTGTTGGTGATGATCGACTCAACCGTATTGACGAGCTGATCCAGTCGAAACGGCTTGTACAACACCGCTTCAGGGTGCAGGCCTTCGCGTCGCGCCTTGACGATGGAGTGCCCCGGGTCATAACCAAAACTAGTCATCAGAATCAGTGGGACGACTTCTAACGTCTGTTTGAGTTTGACGAGCAGTTCAAATCCCCCCATGTCGGGGAGTGAAACGTCCACAATAATCGCGTCATAGCCAGCACCGCTATTGCGGACCATGTAGATTGCTTCGCCACCTTCGTGAGCTGTTTCTACGATGCAGCCATAACGTTCCAGGAGAGCGTGAGCATCATTTCGAACAGCTTCGTCCGCATCAACAACCAGGACTCGTCGGTTTCTTAGAACGGTGTGTTGTTCAAGCTGAGCCGACGCAGGGACCGCATGCGACGGCGTCATTTTCTGCCCGACCTTCTGGATCATCTGTTTGATGTCGCGGGCGTTTTGCAGTACTCGTTTCAGCCTTTCGACAACATCCGGCTCGTGCCCGATGTACTGCTCCATAATATTGACAGAGTCATTGAGGATCTCATCAACAGGCATCGCCACGGCGCGATGTATGGCTTCAACACTTTCTTGCGCCGTGTTGGCTTTTTGCGCGGCGAGCAACTCGAGTGTGTTTAGTGAAACAGCCACGTCCCTCGCAAAGATCTCCAGGAATTGCAAATCGCTTTCAGTGAAAGCACCGGATTCTGGGCTCTCGACGTTAAATGTTCCGATAACCTGGTCGTGCCAAGACAACGGCACTGTCAAAGAGCTTTTCGCCCCTTTGAACCCTTCCAGGTAGAGCGGGTCTGCGGTGGCATCTTCACAGAGGTAGCTTTTCCCGGTTGCCGCAACGAAGCCAGTGACTCCGTTGCCCTGAGGTTGTGCATAGAGCGCGCGTTCGGTGGCTTCCGCGTTGAGTCCGAATGCGAGGAGCGGACTGAGTTGCCCTGATTTCTGGTCGAGCAGGCGGATCTCTACAACGTCGAAGTGAAGTACATCTTGTGTGTAGTGCAGGATATTTGACTTGACCAGTTCGATACGGTCTTCCACCGACATGCCAAAGACCTCCTCTGGTGTGAGGTCGGCAATCTCGATTCCCGCACGGTGGATTGCTTCTAATTTTTGTCGATGGAGCCATTCGTCCGTACTGTCACGTACCGTGACGATCAGATGGCGGGTCCGTTGCTCATTTTCTTGCGCGACCACAGCGTGGACCTGGAAATAGCGGTTGTCTGAGGTACGCAACGTGGAACTGCTTGGGTTTCCGCTGGTTAACGCTGTGTGAAACGGGCAGTAGTCTGGGCCCAGGATCTCCGGTCGGCCTAGCGCGGAGTAGAAGTCAGTGCCCAGCAGGTCCGTGCCGTCGAGCCACTGCTGAAATTGTTGATTGGCCCAAATGAGCGTATTCTCTTCGTCGAGCAACACAACTCCATCGGGCATTTCCTCCAGAATCCGCTCCTTGTGAAGCGTCTGGGCAAGCCTGGCTAATTCGCTGCGGAACTGTGGCGCAACAAAAACGCCCGCGAATCGGTCACGATTCAGGCGGGCGATGGCTCTCAACGGATCACGCTCGACGACCACTTCGTGGGTCAGGTCGAGCCCCTGTGGCAGATCGGAAAAGGCATCGCCACGGTCGCAAAGAAACAGGATCTTGGACTTGTCCGACAAACTCCAGACTCCCGCAGAATACACACAACCCGGGGAATTATACGGGCCCCGCTGCGCGGCAACAACCTGGTTGCGAGGCTGCTACCATTGTGATCGACCACCAGCCGAAAGGAATCCACAAACTGTCCCGTCAGCCAATAGTTTTTGCCGCTTTCCTGATCAGTTGTGATGGAGGCAGGTCGCTTCTGCTGTTGATCGCGGCAGCGTGCTTCCTGCCTTGGTGGTGGATATCCCGGTCGGTCATGCTCCGCTCGTTGTACGATACCGCGGAGGTTTTTTGAGGAAGATTGTTTGGTCGTCCTGGTGTGACGTGACATTTGCCCACTTCTCTTGCGTAATCGTCGTGATTGTACCTTTCCGCGCGGTTGTTACCTCGAGACCAGAGAAGTCGGTGAATCTGTTCCTATTGCGGGGCTGGCCAACTAGTTGGTGCTGGGCGCGCCGACTATACTCAACCGCGTTGGTTTTTCTGCGGTTTTCGCGGAAACCGTGACAGCAAGGGCTCGTTTGACAGACGGATTTGGGGCGTGAGTACTTCTTCCCTGAATGAACGCTGGAACATTCACTTTACTGGCCACGTACAGGGTGTAGGGTTTCGCTACAACACGCAGCGTTTGACACACGATTTACCGGTTACCGGGTTTGTCCGAAATCTCGTAGATGGCCGCGTCGAAGTTGTGGTGGAAGGCTCTGCAGCGGATTTGGACACTTTTCGCGCAAAGATTGAACATGCGATGTCAGGCCACATTCAGGAGATCCAGGTCGATCGTGGTCTGGCGACCGGGGAATTTTCTTCATTTGAGATTCGATTTTAGATAGATGCTGTCCCTGGGCGGTTTGACTCCGGAGAGTTAACCGCCAATGTCGGACGGTGCGGTGTTCATTGTGGTGTGCTAATGCTGTCTGTTTGATCTCAACCTGTGCGACTGAATGCTTGACTAAAGGACGACGGAAATGTTCGACTCTCTCTCATTTGCTGAGAGCCTTCCGCCCCGGTTTATCAACTGGTTTATGCCGGTCTGGTTGACCGGTGCAGGAGTTTTACTGGGGATTGTGTTGTTGGCAGTCCTGGGCGGTGTTTGTTTTGTTTTGTCCAGGGTGCCGGCAGTGGGTCGACTCGCCGAGTGTCCACAGCGTCGTCGTGTGGCGATGGCGATTCTCGCGGTGCTGTTTTTTGCAGGTGCGATAGGGTCGCTTTGGGGCTCGGAATTGCTCTCTGGTAGTGGCCAGGATCTGTTGACCCAAGTGGGGGTCATTGCTGGTCTTTGCTGGTTCACAGCGCTGAGCAGTGTTTATCTCGTTTCACGTCGTGCTATGGGTGACCTGCTTCCCGCTTTAAGGGAAGGCGTACTGTTTCCGATTTCAGTAATCGCCCTTTGCCTAGCAACTGTCGGGATCATAGGGGTTCTGTTGGTGCGTGAACCCGGGAATATGCTTGCATCGTTGATCGATTTGCCTTACGCAGGGCAGCAGACGCCCGTGGTCGCGAAAATACCGGCTCCGACCGAAGGGGATGAGTTGGCGGAGCCGGAAGCGGTGGAGGTGCCTTTTACTGTCCACATCGACAAGGTGCAGCAACTGACACTGGAGAGCGACCAGCGGTTGGTGTTGTCGTTTACCCCACCGGAAGTAAAGCAGGGGTACTATGCAATTAATGTTTCGCGTGATGAACCCTATATCTGGCTACCAGGATCGTCTGTGAATAGCCCCATGGTTTCGGTTGATACCTTATATGTCCGCAACTACTCGGAACAAGCGGCGACTCTGACGATCAAAATGACGACCAAGCCGATGCATCCGGAAGTTCGTGCAATTTTAATTGCGGCGATTGGTGTGGTGGTCTTGTTCAGCCTGTATTTCGTCCAGCGCGCCGCGGCGCCGCGTCTGTCTGCAGTGGCTTTGGCCACCGTCAAGTCCGAGATGAACCAGCCACTGTACTTGATCATGCTGGCGCTCGGCGTTTTTGCCATGGTGGCGTTTATCTTTTTTCCCTACCACACATTCGGCGAAGACATCAAGGTGCTGAAGGATTCCGGCTTGAAGCTGATCATGGTAATGGCCATTATTTCGGCGGTATGGGCGGCCAGTTCATCGGTTGCTGACGAAATTGAAGGACGCACCGCACTGACTGTGCTTTCCAAACCAATCGGTCGCCGAAGTTTTATCATCGGCAAGTTTGTCGGGATTAACTGGACCACGGTGTTAATGTTCGTGGTCTTGGGACTGGTCTTGATGGCAGCGGTTGCCTACAAGCCGATTTATGATGCGCGAGAGGCGTCGCAAGATCCGGACGAAGTGGCTACCTGGCAAGTCTGCTATACGGAAATGGCGAGTACCGTGCCTGGTCTGGTCTTGGCGTTTTTGGCCACCGTTGTGCTGACGGGTATCAGTGTGGCTATTTCCACAAGGCTGCCACTGATGGCCAACTTTGTGATTTGTTTTGCGATTTATGTGTTGGGTCACCTGACTCCGACTATTGTGCAGTCCAGTCTGGGGCGATTTGAAGTAGTCCGGTTTGTGGGTCAGCTTATTGCTACCGTGCTTCCGAATCTGGAGTTGCTCAATTCGGAGGCGGCGATCGCGGCTGACAAGACCATACCTGCCAGTTACTTGGGATTGGCTTTTGCCTACTGCATGATCTATACCGTGGTCTCGATTTTATTGTCGTTGCTTTTGTTTGAAGACCGCGATGTGGCTTGAATGAGCTGGGATTTGCGACCCTGTGACTCACTCCGAAAGTGAGCCAGGGTCACTCTTTTTGCAGGTTCAGGCAGATCAGGCGTTGTTGGTCTCTGGCGAACAAATGGCCTCCGGCCAAAGCGGGAGTCGCCCAGGACCTGGCTCGCAGTAGCCCATCAATTTTTCCGGTTTCCACATAGCCTTCGCGTGTCGCTTTGACAACACGGAGGGTGCCGTCTTCACTGAGGCAAATCAGGTGGCCCGCCGCCGCGATCATTGCGCAGCGGCCAGGTTCGCGAGCCGTCCACGCGAGCTTGCCGGTTGCCAGGTCGAGGCATCGTAGCGTGCAGACTCCCAGGTCACCATGGCAACCGAAGAGCAGGTTATCGATCACGATTGGTGTTGCGAACAACGATTGCAGGCGGCGAGAATTCCAGTCTTCTTTGGCACTCCAGCGTTCGTCGTCAGTATTAATGGTGAGCAAGGCCGAGCCACCGCCGTACGCTGTTGAGACAAGGACCCGGTTGCCGATGACAACTGGCGTAGCACAATTGCACTTGTACTGGTTTTGATGTGCGTAACGCCAGAGAATCTGGCCAGTTGCCGGTTGCATGCCGAGCAACGCGTCGCCGGCATAGCAGAGTAGTTGCCTGTGGCCATGAAGGGTAACTGCCAGTGGGGACGCGTAGGAGCGATAGGTGCTAGCGGCCTTCCAGATGACGGCACCGGTTTCCTTATCAAATGCTGCGACCGAGTTATCGCGGTCTCCGCCGGGCTGGCAAATAACCAGGTTTCCGACGACCAGTGGCGAGCCGCTCATGCCCCAATAGAGGTTTTCTCCGGCTGGATCAGCAGCGCCGGTGGCTTGGAAGATGTTCACTTTCCAGACTTCTCGACCTTCTGCGGTGGTCAGGCAGAAGAGTTGTCCTGATGGACCCAGGCTATACAAATGGTCGCCGTCGATGGTGGGTGTTGCGCGAGGGCCCGGCCCCTGCTGTTGGACGTCCTGGTATCCGCGACCGATCACATAGGACCATTCTTCTCGGCCTGTCTCCCGGTTGTAACAAACAATGAAATCGGAGTCGCCTCGCTGTGCCCCCAGGAACACACGCTGATTGACTACGGTAATCGATGTATAACCTGCACCGGGTTCAGCGATCCACCTGGTGCGCGGGGGATGTGCCAGCCAATCAAGATTCAGGTTGCTTTCTGGCGAATGGCCGTTACGCATTGGCCCAAGAAATTGAGGCCAGTTGCGATCGGGGAATTTAGCAGCTTCTTCTTGAGCCGAGGCGGCAAGCGGAAACAAGTTCAACCAGCACAGTGCCAGGATGTGACAGGCGATTAGCGGAACACCGGTGCGAGAAATCGGGCAGAGCATGGCATCGTCCCTGTTAACGGAGCAAGGTGCTGACGGCAGACGCGACGAGCTTGCGACTCGATCCGGTTTGACAGCAACCCCCGCAACTGCGCGGCGGAGCAATGCCAGTTGGCGGATAGGGCTGCACGAAACGATGACGCCGCGTGCGGGTCAAAGTGGAGTGGTGATCGCTGCTGCCAAGGATTGGTACTAGGAAGAAGTAGAAGCGGCGCCCTGCTCTTCTTCCGCCGTGGCATCCGTGCCTTCAGTGTCCGCATCCGCATCACTGTCCGTATCCGAATCACTGTCCGTATTCGAATCCGTCGCGGTTTCAGAATCGGCCTCGGGCTGTTCTGCAGCGTCGGCATTCTCTTCCGGAGTAATGGTCGTAGCAACGTTTTGTGGCGCCGCACCAAGGTCCTTGTCGTCGCCCCGAAGCCAACGAACCAGTAGGGTAATTTCACGCGGTGAAAGTAGATTCTGGGAAGGATCGTCGCTGGCAGCAAAAGCAGGCATGCGGTCGTTGTTGTCTCCATAGAAACGCTCGTGCCCGGCATTCGCGATAAACTGGTAGAGCCATTCTGCCGACCCGTATCCCGTCAGGTCCGGAGCCGATCCAAGCTCTCCCTCGTCGTGCAACTTGTGGCAGTCGAGGCAGCCAAATTCTTCTGACATTGCGGTGCGACCGGCGGCAAGGTCACCAGCCGCGTCGGCGTCGGTGTCGAGCTGGTGCTGGCTGACCAGTTGGGCCTCGGCAGAGAGTGCTTTGACGACTTGTTCCAGCTTGATCTTTTGTTCCGCATCGAGCTCGCTCAGAGAGTCTTGTACGAAACTGGCCATTTCTCCTTCTTTGTGTATCGTATCGCCAAAGAACTCACGGTCCTGGATTTTGTCTTTGTCCAGCAGGCCACTAATCCACATCCGTGAACCAAAGCCGAAGAGGTTTGGTGCTCCGCCTGCCTCTTCACTCGCTTTGACATTACCCTGTTCGTCTCGATCCGCTCGCCGTCCGGGAATACCGACGATATCAGATTGGCCAGAGGCGTCCTGGTAGCTGTGGCAGCTCGCGCAATTCCGTGTAAAGATTCTTGGCCCCTGAATCTCAGGGTCATTATAAACCAGACCGGCGCGTGCCCCCTCACGTGGAATACCCTGGAACTGGATCAGCTCCTTGATCCGTTCGTATTCGTGATCTGCGGTTCGTTTGGCACGCTGGAAGTCCTCTGCGGCATTTGCGCGTTCATGGTGCAGGATACGAGCGGGTCCCGCCTCCGGCTCTCCGTCACGTGTGTAACTGTCGTGCTGCAGCGCTTCGACGGTCAGGTAGCCGGCACCGATGAGCAGTGTTACGAGCGTTACGACATTGACGATATGGCCGTATTGGATCTTAGCGATCAAGGGCATCAAAAACAGAAAGCCCATTGCGACACCCGGAATGACAATCGCTCCGATGAACTCGCTGGGCGAGTGCTTCAATAACTGGAACAAAAACAGGTAGTACCATTCGGGCCTCGCTGCCCCGTAGGCTTCCGTTGGTTCGGCTGGGGGGCCCAGTTCCGCACCATGATTCCGAACGACAATGATGACTACTGCAATCAGCAGCACCAGACAGGCGGCGGCGTCTTTGAATACCTGTTTGGGCCAGAAGTATTCATCGGGTCGGTCTGATGACGAATGCGCGGTGATTCCGTGGCGACGAAACATCGCTACGTGCAGCGCGAGTACACCGATCAGCAGGATGGGGAGCACCCCAGCGTGCATTGCAAAGAAACGAGTCAAGGTGTAATGCCCGTATTCTCCACCACCAACGACCAGTTTCTGTATGTACTCGCCACCAGGTGGGAGTGACATCAATTCCGTAGCGACTTTGGTCGCCCAGTAACCTTTTTGATCCCAAGGTAGCAAGTAGCCGGTCAGCCCCAGTGCTAATGTCAGTTGTAGCAGCACCAACCCGAGCCAGTAGTTGATTTCTCGAGGCTTGACATATGCCTTCGCAAAGATCACTTGCACCATGTGCAACGGCAGTAGTATGACCATTCCCTGGGCCATGTAGTGGTGTACGCCGCGCAGGAACCAGCCGCCCTGCATCTTGTTTTGTATCCAGTACACACTCTCCCAGGCATTCTGGCTTCCCGCGCTATAGAACATCCACAAGAAAATGCCGGTTATTGCCTGGGTTACAAATGCAAACACTAGCATGCTGCCAGTGACGTAGACCCAACGTGACCCACCTGGAATGTTTTCGAACAGGGCTTCATCGACACTTTTTCGATAGCCTGTGCGATCATCCAACCATTGCTCAAACGCCTTGATCATGCTTTGGGTTTCTTTTCTTCGCGGCCAGGATAGAAATTCTGATAATGGACCAGCACGTCCCCGGATTCGATGGTGTGTTCCAGCGTATCTAGCGCTCGGGGGCTTGGGTTTTCACGTCCGGATTCACTCACCCGCTTGCTTCCATTGAGTTCAAATGAACTGTTGTGGCAAGGGCAATGAAAGGCCTGGCCATCGCATGACACGCTGCAACCAGCGTGTGGGCAAGTCGTATTGAAAACGCGTACTTCACTGTCACTAATCCGTTGCAGGTAAACCGAGCCGATCGGTTGTTGCGCTGTAAAATTCCAGGCATCGAATTGATCGGTGATTACGGGGAACCGCTGAGGTGGTCCGTTGGGGGGAAGCGCCTCCAGCGAGCAGATACGCACCATTTCAGTTTTTCCACCCTGCTCACCTTTGGTGTGTTTGCTGGGTGTCTGGTTCTTGCGAAACAGTGGGTCCAGAAAGCTCAGTAAACCTGCGGCAAAGGGGACGACACCGACGATCAAGCTGATGACTACGGTAGCACCCTCTACGACAAAGTTGCGCCGCGGGGTCTCCGACCCGGAGGTGGTGGGCGAATGTGATGTGCCTGAGTTTCCCGAATGGTCTGACATGGGGGGGCTCCAAACAGCGATCGATATGACGACGTTGCCAAAGCACCTGCAAGCAACAAAATTGCAGAAGCACAGGTGCAGGCAGGCGTTAGTTGTGTGACCCGCCAACTTCCAACGGCTCATTGCCAGCAAACGGGTGCGACTTCGGACTCAAAGTGCGTGCTTCGAGCTGTAACCTGAAGGCTGGGTAATGCGGGGGTGTCGGCGTGAGACAATGTCACAACAGTTAACGGTGGCTTGCATGACTTGTCGCGCGAAGCCTCAGATTATGTCATGCCGGCGCGCACAGCGTCAAGAACGCTTGTCTGTAGTTCCTCGAGTTTGCCTTCAATTGTGGCTCCTGCGGCGGCTTTATGGCCACCTCCGCCGAAGTGTCCGGCTACCTGGCTGCAGTCCAGTTTGCAGCGGCTACGGAAGCTGACCTTGAAGCTTGTATTCTCGACGAGTTCGATGAAGATGACTGCCGCCTGGGTGCCATCGATTTTGAGTACCAGGTTGACCAGGTCTTCAGTGTCGCTGGGGAGCGCCTGCAAGCGGTCGAAATCGCTTTTCATTACGTAGGTGTGCCCGAGTTTTCCGTCGTTTACCAGGTTAATGCGTGCCAGCACTTCGCCGCGCAGTCGCATTCGTCCGCAAGAATTGCGTTCGTAGAGCTCGCGGTAGATATCAGCCGGACAGGCGCCCGCGTCGACGAGGCGCGCGGCGATACGGTATGTTTCGCTGCCTGTTGATGGAAACCGGAACCAACCGGTGTCGGTCGATAATGCGGCGAACAGCGGTGCCGCCATTTCTGGAGTCAGTTCGACCCCGAGTGCATCGGCTGCTTCCACGACGAGGCGGCCGGTTGCTTCGGCACTGGTGTTTTTGAAAGGTTCAGCGCCGAGGTCATCCTGGCTGACGTGATGATCGAGAATGACCTTGGTTGCCTCTAATGACTTCAGCACTTCTCCCATTGGGCCCAACTGCGCCCAGGCACTGGTGTCCAGTACCATCAGGACCTCGGTGTCCCGTAGTTCGTCGAGTTGTACATCGGCACTGAGTTTCATGATCCGTTGCTGTGGATCGATAAAAGACAGATTGGGCGGTGTTTCCTGCCCGTTGACGATCCGTACCTCTTTGCCAAGTTGTTCCAATACTGCCGCCATCCCCAACTCGCTTCCTAACGCATCGCAATCGGGGCGTATATGGCTGGTGAGCAGGAAGCGTTGATTTGCATTGATGAGGTCCACGAAACGTGGCCAGTTGATACTCATAAAATGTCCAGTGGTTCGAGTAGCAAAGGTGATTCGATGGTTGGCTGAGGTCAGGATCTGGTTTGGGTAGCTTTCGAAAGCGTGGTGAAATCTCCGCACACCTTTCTAGTATTGTCGACATCCCGATGCAGTTGATCTTGCAGTTCGCTGGCAGAATTGAAACGGACTACTTCACGCAATCGTTGCAGAAATTCTATTTCCAGCGACTGCCCATACAGCGACTCAGAAAAATCCAGCAGGTGGCATTCGATTTTCAATTCGTTTTCCTGGAAGGTCGGATTGGTTCCGATGTGAATCGCAGTGTCCCAGGTCGATTGTTTGACAAAGGCCCGGCCAGCATAGACTCCTGGAGGAGGGCAAAGCGTACTGACCTGATTCAGATTCGCAGTTGGGAATCCAATGGTCGCACCGCGGCGTTCCCCGGGGACGACGGTCCCCCGGATGCGGTAGGGTTGCGTCATCAGCTGCTGGGCACGGTGGACGTCGCCAGCCTGGATCAGTTGTCGCAGCCGACTGCTTGATACGATGCCGTCGGCTGCCATCAGGGGCTCGACAACGTGGAGATCGACGTCAGCGGCCTCGCAGAGCTGCTGGAGTGTGTTAATGTCACCACGGCGGCCCTTCCCAAAATAAAAATTGGGACCTTCGACAACTGCCCGGGCTGCGAGCTCGTCATGGACGATTGTCTGAAAGAACATTTGGGGAGAGAGTTCCAGCAACTTCCGGTCTGTGGGGTAGGCGATCATCGCGTCGACCCCCAGTTCGGCGAGTAAAACCGATTTGCGTTCTGGCCAGGTGAGGGGAGGTGGAGTCTGTTGTGGGCGGAGTATTTGTACCGGGTGGGGAGAGAACGTAAAGACCACTGCGGGGCCATGGACACGGTCTGCCTGGCGGCGAAGTTCTCTGAGAATTCGCGCATGGCCATGATGCACCCCATCGAAGTTGCCGATGGTAATCGCACCGAGGCGGATCTCGCCCAGGCCAGGTTCTAGACTATGGAGCAACTTCACCGTTCAGTGCCACGCAGCAACGAAGGAAGCGTAGAGGAGAAGCGTGGTATTATTACTTCCGTATCGGCGAGCTATCAAGCGGAGGTTGACGGATCCGCCGGGAGGGTGCCCTCGGGATGGGATAGAATCATCGCCGGTCAATGGGCTAGAGCCCGGAGGTTGTTGACGAGGTTCGCTGCGGACAATTTCACGATTCAGGGAGGTGAACAGTCATGCATGAGGGTTTGGAGGGGCGAACAGCGCTCGTTACGGGTGGGGCGCGGGGTATTGGCCGAGCAATTTGCCAACGCTTGGGTGCCGCCGGCGCGAATGTGGTAATTAACTATGTGAGTAATCAGGCTGCCGCAGAAGAGACAGCACAGCAGGTGGAGGCGACCGGTGCCACCGCTCATCTGGTCCGAGCGGATGTTGCCTGCGAGCAACAAGTAGAAGAGATGGTGTCCCAGGTGCGGCAGCGATTCGGGCCCGTGGATCTGCTCGTCAACAATGCGGGTGTTTTCGATTATGTGAGCCACGAAGAAACCACGGTGGCTCTCTGGAAGCGGACTCTCGACGTGAATTTAACAGGGGCTTTTCTTGTTTCCTGGGCGGTCAAACCAGAAATGATTGAACGGCGTTTTGGCCGGATCGTGAATGTTTCGTCGATTGGAGGCCTCAGGGCTCGCCAGATGTCCATTGCATACGCAGCCAGCAAAGCAGGCTTGATTGGATTCACCAAGAGCATGGCTGAGGCGGTCGCCGGGTTTAACGTGCGCGTCAACGCGGTAGCCCCCGGATTGATTTCTACCGAGATCCTGGATGGTGTTGCCGAAGAGCAGCTTCAGGCCTTGATTGCAGCGACACCCGCCCAACGGATTGGCGAGCCAGCAGAAATCGCCGAACTGGTCGTGTTTTTGCTTTCAGATCGGGCCAGTTTTACGACCGGACAGACAGTCGTAGCCAGCGGTGGGCGCGTGTTACTGCCCTGACGGTGATACGCCGACTTTTCCGGTGGAGGCCTGTAACTCGCACAATGTGCTTATCCGTCATATTTGCCAGTGATCTCGCTTTGAGAGCCTGCTCAAGCTCGATAATTGGCGTGCTGAGCTTTGACAAGATACCGAACAAGCAGGGATAATTGGACGTATGTATTTTCTCAGATTTTGCCTATTGGGAGCCGGGTAGTGTCCAGTCAAAATCCTGCGGGGGGGTCGGCAGACAAGGCCTCGATTGAATCCGGAAACGACTCAGTTACTGAATCTGCTGACGACCACGCAGCCGAAGTGACCGAAAATTCCGATCTGTCTGCCGCTTCTACCGAAGCAGCCGTCGACAGCGTTGTCCCGATGACCGATGAAGATGCTGTGGGAACGCAAGTGGATGACGCAGCGATCGAGGGAACGGTGGCACGTGGCTCGAAAGGCTCGTTGATTACCATCCTTTTGCTTGCGGTGGTCGCTGTAGGTGGTGGCCTCTTCGGCATTACATGGCTACGAGATGCTCCACTACGTGAAGCTGCGGCCGCGTTGGATGAGGCGGAACCGGATGCGGAGATCGCCCTGTTCAAGATCGAAGAGTTCCTGCTTACCGAACCAGAGAATCCTCAGGCGATGGCGATCAAGGCACGTGCCTTGGTAGAACTACAACGTAACCCCCGCGAGGCACTTCGCTTGTTTGACATCGTCAAGGCAAGCAACGCCGCCGAATCGCACGCCTGGGCAAAAGCGTTGATGATGGAGCAACAATGGGCATCCGCGGCACCATTGTTGAAGCAAGTCGTCGCAGAAACTCCGAACAATGCGGATGCCTGGTACGAACTGACCAGTTGCCGGGTGCGCATGGGGAATCTGAAGTCGGCCTTGGAGTCTGCCCAGCGATTGGGCGAATTTCCAGAGATGAAGCTGCGCAGCTACTACCTGCTGGCCTCTCTCTATGCGGACATGCGCGAATCCGAGAAGGCAGAAGACTACTTTGCCAGGATTCTGGACGAGGTGTCTTCCACGTCGGACGAGACATTGGAAGGTGACAAATTGCTCAAGGCCCTCGACGAAGCCTTGTTAGTGGTCACGGCCTACCAGTTTTACCTCGATTATGGCCGTACCTTGCTCGAAGTAGGCAAGCCTGAGGCGGCAATTCGGCAAATTGCGGTGGGGATTGAAGCGGAGCGAACCGTGAACGGTATGCCTTCACCGGAGTCGTGCGTGTTGATGGGAAATGCGGCCGAGCAGTACGGCAATATGGATGGCGCGATTCGCTTTTGGGATCAGGCGGTTCAAATTGACCCGAGAAATCAACCGGCCCGTGAGTTGTTGGCGAATGCGGCTCTCAAGAAAGGGGACGCCAAGCAGGCCCTGGAATGGATCAAGCCGATGGAGCCGATGGGACGTCGCTTGCCCTACACTACTGCGTACCTGTTTCAGCGGATCTACGGCTTTCTGGGAAATCAGGAATCGGCGGAGAAATGGCAGCGGATCGCTGGGGAGCGGCGCGAATATGAAAAACGGCAAACCGCACTGCGGCGGTTGATGTTGGATAAGCCCGATTCACATGGCGCGAAAGTGGTGCGTGCCCATTATTCCTTCACGACTGGCAATGTGGCGCAAGCCAAGATGATGTTTGAGCAGTTGAACCGGGATGATCCCGAGGATCAATTTGTGCGGGATTGTCTGGCGTCGATCAATGACAAGGAAAGGCCGTTCCCCTCGCTGGATGAGTTGCCGATCGACACCCAGTTCTAGTGAGGCTGAGTGACGGAGTATTGGCAACGCGAGATTTAATGCTGAGGTTATTTGTCCAATTTGTGTAACGGGTGCTGCAGTTCTCGCATCGTTTGTTGTCGCGATGCGCTGCAGAGAACAGTGTGCCAAAATAGAGTTGTCGAACTCTGCCATTATCAGCGCATTAAAACAGATCATTCATTTACATCGAGTGGGAAGCTGGCATCGACTGGGAGCAGGCACGCGTGGCGTGCCGCACGACAGCGAGTGACGCTTTCCGACAAGGCACCTGTGCTATGAACAATCGTCCGATGCTTCGTCCCTTACTGGCGGTTGTCTTCCCGCTTGGCACGATGCTTGTGATGGGTGCTGTCATTTTTTTGTTCTTTGCCGGTGGCATGCGACAAGTCAATGACTTTCTGCTCTTTAGGCCACCGCTGGTACGCGCTGAGGGGGTGGTCTTGATGGGCGGGAGACCTTTGCCGACGGGCCAGATTATCACCATGCCGGAGGATCCGACGTTACCAGGAGCGGTTGGCTTCTTGGATATTACCGGGCATTTCGTATTGCAGACATTGATTGACGGAAAACTGACAGACGGAGCTTATGCGGGTGCCCACAAAGTGACGGTGACGGCACACGGAAATCTGGGTGACGAACCGATGTTGTTGACACCGGAAGAATACGCGGATTTCGAAACCACCGACCTGGGGTTGCGGGTCACAGGTATTCTGGAGCGGGACATTTTTCTGGAAGTGGTGATCCCCGGCCAAGATGCGCTGTTCAAGACGGCATCGTTGCCCGAACAGCAGGCCCTTTACAAGATTGTGCCCCTCTTTCAGGAATATGATCTGGATCGCAATGACCGATTGAGCCAGTCAGAAATTGATGCGATTCCTAGTAATCGCCGGGCCGACTTCGATTTCGAGAATTCGGACAACGATGAAGATGGCGAAGTCAGTCGTGCTGAATTAGTACGGGTGACGGCATTGGCACTGGGCTTGACCGAGGAAAATGCGGGCGCCGCACTTGATTTGCGGGATATCGAACCGATCGAGGGGGCCGATATGAGCATCGATATGAATGCAAGGTTGGTAACCCAGCGCATGATGCTGATGTTTGACACCGATGAAGATAAAGAACTGACTTTTGCGGAAATCGATGAGATTGAACACAGTTTCAAGAAGGATATCGCCGCAGCAGACAGTGATGGAGATGAAATCGTCAACGCGGAAGAGCTTTATGAGTATTTGTTTGCCCTGGGAAAACGGTTGATGCAAAACGTCATGCCTGCCGGCGCGGGTGACCGGCCGGACAGGTCGGACATGGAAAAGAAGACGCCATAGGTCGCAGCGGTCAGGGTGTGGCGGGTCCGCTGGCAAGAACGGGGACCAATGCGAATGCGTGGCAAGTGCAGCCACTTGATCTGAGTTGATCGCAAGTTGATGCGAGCCGTTTCTTACACTGCAGGAGCCGCTTGCGTCGCGCATGACGCAAGCTGGCATGCTCCGGTGACAGTTTTGAGTTCGGTTGCGAAACCCAACGGATGGCAGGTTGATGCGGATGTGGAACGCGAAAAATGCCTTCTTGGCGATTGTGGGGTTACTGGGCGCTGGACTGTTTGTTGTGGTCATCATGCGGGGTCCTTCTGCACCGCCCGTGCCAAAGAAGGTCTCCGTCGATCGGGTCTCTCGTCCCGGTGGGTATCTGGGCAGTGCCGCATGTCGTGAGTGCCACAGTGCGATCTATCAAACCTATCAGCAACATCCCATGGCCCAGTCCATGGCACCTGTGGGGACAGCTCCGGAAATAGAAGATTACCGCAATGGAACCGAGTTTCAGCGGCCCAAATCTCGCCGCTACCGTGTGGAACGTACCGCGGAAGGCGTTTTTCATCACGAATCGGGTTTGTCTATTGGCGGTGAGACGATTTATGACCAGAAGGTGCCAGTCCATTTTGCTGTGGGGTCGGGGAGAAGAGGCCGTTCGTACCTGTCTCAACAGGACGGCACCCTGTTGGTTTCGGCGATCTCCTGGTATTCCGCCGAGAAACGCTGGGATCTATCGCCTGGTTACAAACCAGCCAAACACCAGCGTTTTGAACGCGTAGCGACGGCGCGCTGCCTGGAATGCCACGCTGGTCGGATTGCGTATCAGGGGACACCGACTACGGATTTAGTTCAGCAGTATGAGGCGGCGCCTTTCGTCGAGTTTGGCATTGGGTGTGAACGCTGTCACGGTCCGGGTGAGTCTCATGTAGCCAGGCACCGGGATGAGCGGGGAGGTGTTACAGACCCGATCGTGAATCCCGCGAAACTAAAGCCGTTTCGCCGGGATGCCGTCTGCAACCAGTGTCATCTACAAGGTGCTGGACACCAGCTGCGCGTCGGTCGACGGTATCACGATTTTCGACCGGGAGACCATCTCGGCGAGAATTGGACTCTGTTCGTGATGGGAACAGGTGTCGGCCAGGGAGGTGGGACGACCGCCATCAGCCACGTTGAGCAGATGCAAAGTAGTGCCTGCTATCGGGAGAGCGAGGGCAAGTTAGGCTGTGCGTCATGTCATGATCCGCACTCAGTGCCGGAGGAATCACAGCGACGGGAACATTTCAATGGCCGCTGTGCCAGCTGCCACGCGCAGACTGGTTGTTCTTTGCCGCTCAGCGAACGTCAAGCGGCACCGTCGCAGGGGTCGTGTATTGATTGCCACATGCCCCGGCTGTCAGCAGCGGACGTACCACACACAGTGCAGACTGACCACCGGCTACTCCGTACGCCGCAGCTTCCGGTGGTTACCCCGGATGGAAATGCGCCAGTGGAACCGGATGCCGCAGTAGAACCTCGAGTTTTTGACGCACACGTGGCTCCCATCGCAGAATGGGAAGTGCAGCGTGCGAAAGGGCTGATGCTGGCGGAAGTTATTCAGGCGGGTGGTGGGAAGCCTCTGGTTGATCAGGCGGAGCAGTTATTGAACGCGGCTCGAGCGGTGCGTGCTGATGATGTCGAAATGCTCGATGCGTTGGCTTTTATCCGCCTGAACCAGGGCGAAACCGTTGCTGCTGTGGAGCACTGGCAAAGGGCGCTGGAGCTGGACTCCCAGCGGCAAGGCCCTCTCGACGCGTTGGCAACCTATTTTCAGTCTCAAGGAAATGACGCTGAGGCCGCGAAGTATCTGCAACGACTAATCAAGATCTTGCCCTGGAGAGCGGATTTACATTTTCGCTATAGCCAGATTTTGGAACGACAGGGAAAAACAAAGCACGCGTTGGAGGCCGCACAGATTGCATATCGACGCGACCCTTCACGTCCAGCTGTGTGTCGTTTGTTGCTCCGTTTACATAACACACTAGGCAACAGTCTGGAAGCTGACACCATCCGCCGTAAACTCCGACAGTTGGAAGGCCGCTAGAGACGGTCGCAGGAACACTTTGCGAATGAATCAGTAGTTGGGTGATTGCGGGTCACTTCGTAAGTCTGGTGTTGCACGCTTATTCCCACCAGACTAGCTGCCCTGTTCCCAGGATTCGCCAACGGCGTGAATGGCTTGCCGCAGCAGTTCCGTGACTTCATCGACTTCGCTGCGAGTGATGCAGAGTGGCGGGGATAGGTTCAGCAGGTGGTTGGCGTGAGAGCGTGCTAACAAGCCACGTTTCTTGAGTTGCGTATTCAGGCGATCGGAGAATCCAAAGTTTTTGGGGAACGGCGCCTTGGTTTGCCGATCCGCGACAAAGTCGAGTGAGAGCATTAACCCTATTCCTCGTACGTCACCAAGAATTCTCGTTTCGGTGATCAGTGACTGGAGTTGCGCTTTGAAGTAGCTGCCGACTTCGGCAGCGTTTTGGACCAGTTGTTCCTCGACCAGAATATCGATGTTTTGTAATCCCGCAGCAGCTGCGACCGGATGGCCGGCAAACGTGAAAACGTGTCGCAGCATACGATTTTCACCGGCAAACGAATTGGCTACGGTTTCACTGGAAATGGCCGCTCCCAGCGGCAGGTAACTGCTGCACATGCCTTTGGCAACCGTCATGATGTCGGGGACAACTCCCCAGTGCTCGCAAGCAAATAACTTGCCAGTACGGCCAAAACCGGTGATCACTTCGTCGGCGATTAACAGCACTCCGTAGCGATCACATATTTCACGCAACATAGGCCAGTATTCGTCACCCGGCACTGCCGCGCCAGGTCCACTGGCGATCGGTTCTGCGATCACGGCGCAGATCGTATCGGGACCCTCTTCCAGGATGAGTCGTTCGATTTCCTCGGCACAACGAATCGCACATTGCGCAGGAGATGTGCTGCCAAACTCACATCGATAGGCAAGAGGTTGTGGGCCATGCAGGATGCCGGGGGGAGACGGTTCATAGTCGGTGCGTGGTGATCCGGCGGCCGAGCCAAGCCAGAGAACACCACCGGTTCCGCCATGGTAGGAATCTCTGCGGCTGATGATTTTGTATCGACCGGATGCGCCGTGGCGATGTTGATAGGCTCGGGCAATTTTGAGCGCAGTTTCATTTGCTTCGGACCCACCACTCGCGAAGAAAGACCGGTTGAGGCCGCCAGGGGTGAGTTCCGCAAGACGTACTGCGAGCTGAATGGTCGATGGGTTGGCGGTCCGCTGGGGAAAATAAGTTATCTGTTTCATCTGCTGGTAGGCGGCATCGGCAATTTCTTGTCGCCCGTATCCAACGGCGACCGAAGCATATCCTCCGTTGATGTCGATCCATGTTTTTCCATTACTATCACGAACACGCAGGCCACTTCCTTCAACGATGATTAAGGGCTCCTCGGTTTGTGCCATTTCGGACCAATCCGCGTTGTGCATCCACAGATGTTTCAAGGCCCATTCCCGGAGCTGCTCGGTGTCGTAGCGCATGTAGAGATTCCTTGGAGATCGGCCCGGTGGATCACGGCTAAGAAAAAGCAACGCTGATAGTGGCTGTGTTATCTGCAGCTTCAGGGAGGGTAACGCGCGTCATCCGGGCATGCCACCATCGTGAGTTTGAATGGGTTAGCCTGCAGTGACCTTACCGTTCTGGATTAGGGGCAATAGGTTGTCAGGATTCGGGTCAGAAACGGCGGACTTCCAATCTGATTGGCGGAGTGCCAACAGCGGGCAGGAGGACGGAGCCCGAGAACGTTTCACCATTTTATGACGATTGTGTGAATTAGGCGAATTGTATGGGCTGATTTCACAGGATCGACTGGATCTGGTGGGCACGTTTGCACTGTACTGAATAAGAGAGGCGTTGCTTTTTGACAACATGCCTTTGGCGACCTAGATAACTTGTGAGGGCTCTTTGATTTGCGTTGCGCGATTGATGGTCCGACGCTTGAGTCCGTTGAGGCGAAACCCAGAGTGTAAAGGTGGGGCAGCATGGCAAGAGGTTCATTGTTACTTGTGGACGACGACCGGGGAGTTCTGGAATCGATGGCCAGTTGGTTGCGAGACCAGGGTTTCGCCGTGCTAGAAGCGGGCTCGTGCACGGAAGCTCAGGACTGTATGGATGGCCAGCCGATTGATCTTGTGTTGTCGGATATTCGGTTGCCGGACGGTGATGGTTTCGATTTGCTTGAATACAGTCATCAGTGCCAGCAGCCAATGAGCGTCATTCTGATGACAGGGTATGCCACGGTTGAAACCGGTATTGAAGCATTGCGCGCGGGTGCATTTGATCTTCTGACCAAGCCGTTGATCGACGCTGAAGTATTGATGTCGATTGATCGTGCGTTGTCACAACGTCGCGTGCTGGAGGAGAACCGAAACCTCAAAGCACAATTGCATGATCGATTTGGTATGGAGCATATCGTCGGGCACGATCCTGGCATGCAGAAAGTGTTCGATATTGTGAACAGTGTTGCGGATGCCCGGGCCACTGTGCTGGTTACCGGTGAGAATGGTACCGGAAAGTCGATGATTGCTCGCGCTATGCATCATCTGAGTCGACGTGCGGCAGGACCGTTCGTTGAGGTGGCTTGTGGATCGCTTCCGGAGACGCTCCTGGAAAGCGAGTTGTTCGGTCATGTGGCGGGTGCTTTTACTGGCGCCGTCGCGGACAAGAAGGGTAAGTTTGAACAAGCTGACCAAGGCACAATTTTTCTTGATGAAATTGCCACTGCGTCGCGCAGTTTCCAAGTCAAGTTGTTGCGAGTGCTGCAGGATTTCGAGTTTGAACGAGTGGGTGGCACGGAAACCATTCGCAGCGATACACGAGTGATCCTGGCGACGAACGAAGATCTTCATCAGGCGGTGCTAGACGGTCGCTTTCGGCAGGACCTGTTTTATCGGGTCAATGTCGTTAATCTGGAATTACCACCTCTACGTGAACGCAGAGGCGATATCCCCATGTTGGCGCACAGGTTTCTGCAAGACGCCAGCGAAGATGCGGTTCGCGAGGTTCGCGGCATTGCCGACGAAACACTTGAGGTGTTGCAGGATTATCGCTGGCCGGGAAATGTACGGGAGTTGCAAAATGCGATGGAACGCGCAGTGTTGCTCGGCAAGAACCCGTTGATCCAGCCGCACGATTTGCCCGCGCATCTGCTTGCTCAGCCAGACCGCCAGGTTCCTTTGGTGGGAGGGCAGACCCTCAAGGAGTCACTCGAGGGTCCAGAGCGTCAGATTATTCTCAATGTTCTCAGGGCCAATGACTGGAATCGAATCTATACCGCGGCATCTTTGGGGATTAATCGGACGACGCTATACAAGAAGATGAAACGTCTGGGGTTGGATTCGCCATCAGCAGAAGAGTATGAAGCTCAGTTGAATCGAAGTATGTCTCCAGGAATAGGTCAAGGCGCCGTTTCCAACGCGAATACGCGCTCATAAGATTCCAGGGCAATTCCACCCAGCTTGTCGGCCAGGCGGCGGTAGGTGGCACGACGATAGTCCCATGTCTCGGAACGTGGGACTTGTTCGAGCCAGTCACAAAGATGGATGCGGCAGAGAGCATCAAAGTCAACGGAGGTGACTTCTTCGTACTGGTTGGTGAAGCGGTCAAGCAGCTGGTGGGGCGGCTCGTTCTGTTGCACAGCGAGATCGAACGCTTTCCTGTTGATCGCGCAGTTCCAATAGGCGAGCCGTTCTGCTCGCTCACCGATCAGATCTCGTACTTCTCCCCGGCGTTCGAGCGGCAACGTGAAGCCTTGGAAGAATTCCGTGCCGTAAATCGAGTGAAACATGGCTGCGCGACAAAGCTCGCTGTCGCATCCCCAGTCTCTCAAGTCGTTGTGTACGCCGATGGCGTGTGCGAGATACCCCTTGTCGGTATGTTCAATTTGGTCGACGCCAATTGAGATCAAGAAGTCAGTAAGCTGTTTGAATTTGGGTTCCATTGAGTCGCCTGATAGGTAAGAAGATTGACTCGAGTAACATGCAGGGGCGACGTGAACGCAGCAAATCAAGTTGCCAGTGTCCAGCGTGCCTGCCGCAGAACGGCGAACGACGATTCAGATAGTTTTTCGTACCACACCGTGAGCATGCTTGTTCCATCCAATTGGACGGTTGTGGGGTAGCCTAAATCGACACCGGCACCGTCAGCAGATATCAGGATTGGGTTTGACCAGTTACGACCGTTGTCTTCACTGAGCCGAATTTGGTTCCCGAAAGGAGGGCGGCGATGGCCGTAGCTCATTAACAGACGGTTGTCTCGGAGCCGCAGCAGGTGTGAAGGAAGTCCCCAGACCCCGATACTGCGGGGCAGAGACCAGCTGCGGCCCTGATCGACAGATACCGACTGTAGCGTTTCACCGGCACTTACAGAGTTGTGGTTTCGAATGTGGGCGACAATTCGCTGATCCGCCGCTTCGACAGCATGCAGTTCGTGGTATTTACGAGGATCATCACCAGGACGGGCGGGGATCTCCGCCAGCCAATTCCAGGTCTTGCCATCGTCGGTCGACTCACAGACTCCGATCCGCGGGTTGTCGCGGTAGAGTTGTTTTCCTGCGTACAGGACGCGTCCGTCACTAAGTTGGATCGGACCATGCGGACTGTTTATGAGACAGTCGTACGAGCGTGAGAAGGTTGCACCACCATCGGTAGAGCGTAGCATCCAGTTTCCGAGCTCTCCTTGTCGTTGCTCTTTGCTGATGCGATTGTGCGCTGCTTCCCAGCGTTTTAGTCGGGCCGTATCCCAGGACATGGATTGTTGTGCTTCGGTCAGCAGGCGTTCATACGCCAGCGACGTGAAGGTGGTTACCAGAATGGTGCCTTTGGCGGTTTCCAAAACTCCCGCATCACGATCATCAATCGGACCGTCCAGGACAACCCGCGGCCAACTCCAGGTGGTTCCATTGTCGTGCGACCGCATCAGCTCGACTCGGCCAAACGGGCATACGTGGGATTGGCGTCCCCCCGAGCAAACCAGCAGCAGTTCACCGTTTCGTCGACGCGTTAGCGTAGGCCAACCATGGTAGCGATGTTTCAACGGGCTGATGACACGTGTCTCCAACTCCCTGGCAGTGGGTGTCTCGGCTCTGCTCCTCGCGGTGATAATCGCAGGCGTTGCACAGAGAGTGCCGTGTAGCAAGTGTCGACGAGTAATGTTGTTTTGCATAAGAGTCTCGCGTCAGGGCACCGAGTCAGTTCTGATTCGGTACGTTAGCAATAGCTGAAGTTGCGCACTGAATCAATCACGGGTCGCAACCAGGCGGCAGAATTGGCATCGCAGTATTTTCCCTGAACACGGTCCCAAGTCATTGCCGCAAACGTTTCCTTAGAAGGTCGAGAATCGAGGTGCTTAGCCGAGCCTGGGAGCTGGTAAGGCTGCCTGTAAATCGTAGTGTGTGTGTGTCTACTTGCCCGTCCGGTGTGCGAATCGCGATGGCCAGTTCGGATGGTGCGGCATCCTTGCGTTGAACTTCACCAACCGACACTGCCCAGGTGCTGTTGCAGGCTGCGGAGACGGCGTGTGCCAATTGCTGTACCTTTTCAGTGCGTGTCAGGGCCCGTTGCCATTGTGTTGGCGCAATGTTCAGGATTTGGCCAAGGCGATGGTCTGTAGGGGCAATGTAGGCACCGGCAAGGGACTCAGGTGCGTCGGCGCTACGACTCAGTCCACGTACCAGTTCTCCAGCTGTGCCCACTTCTGCGATCGCTAATGTCTGTTTAAGACTAGCGAGCCGGGCCAGAATACGACTTTCCAGCGATTTTGATCCGGACCCGTAAATGTAATCGCCTAGCCGCTCGCGCAGATCTCGTTGGATGGCTTCAAGTTGTTTTCTTTGCGCTGGTTTATCCTCGGAGAAAGAGAACGTGTAGTCGACTCGACCATGAGCAAACTGAGTAGTGACGGCCACTTCATGGGGGACAATAGCCAGATCTTTGAGCGTTTGATTGATGCGGGATTGACCTATCCCCACAAATCGTAGTGTTAGTGCAGCGCCAGGTGTGCGGGTGCCGAAACGACGATTGAGATAGGGGATGAGTTCGTTACGAACCATGGGGCGCAGTTCACGTGGTGGACCCGGTAATGCAACGATTGTTCCCTCCGGAAACTCGTAGACGAGGCCGACCGCAGTTCCGAAATGGTTGACCAGATAACTTCCACCTGTTGGCACCTGCGCCTGACGTCGGAGGTTGTCCCTCAGGTCGGCGCGTGGTGTTTTGAAACGCCGTTCCAGTTCATGCAGCACGTCCGTGTGTTCCCGGAGCGCCACACCCGAAAAGTCGGCCAGAGCCGTTCTGGTAATGTCCGTATCCGTGGGGCCCAGTCCGCCGGTAACGATCACCAGTGGGGCTTTCTCGGTGGCGAATCGTAATGCCTGTTTTATATCTTCCGGGCGGTCGTCCACGCTGATCGACCCTGCACACCGCCAGCCGAGCGGACGCAGGGTCCGTGTCAGGAAATAGGTGTGCTGGTCGGCGTAAACCCCATTCAAGAGTTCGCTGCCGGTCACCACGATCGTGTAGCGGATTTGTTGTGGTGGCGTTTGAGCGTAACCTGTTGCCGCGAAAATCAGGGCCCACCAGAGATGTACATGGATTGCCTTCGGGACCGCGTAGGCGGTGCACGCGGTGGCAGGTTTCGATGTGGAATGTGTATTTGCGGTGCCGTTTGTTCGTGAAATATACACGTGTTCATGTCCTGCCGCTGGTGCGGTGGTGGATCACAGCCTGGCTGGGCAGCTGTGAGTGGGATTTGTCATTGTAGCTCACTTTGCTCGCCAGGTACGCGGACTGATAGCGATTGTGCAACAACCAGCATGGGGAATTCGGCCAACCTGATGCAGTTCGCTACTCTGCTGGTTTGCCCGTGTTTGGCATCAGTACTTGACATGGCGTCTTCCGACGTCCATCAATGGGTGCGCTGCTGAGAGCGTAATGAATGCGGCTGGCGACCGCCGTCTGGCTTTCTGCATGTTTCGTGAGTTGTCTAACGTTTGAGCTGAGAGGGACGGCAGTGATATCAATCCGATCGTTTCGCAACGACGACCTGCGAGCGATTGCGGAGATCTGGAATTGCCAGCCGTGGAGTGGTGGGCGATTTCAACCCATGACATGCCAGGTATTTGAACGCGAAGTGCTCAGTAAGCCCTACTTTGACCGTCATCGCTTCCTTGTTGCGGTGGTGGACGAAAGGCCTGTGGGATTCGTTCATGCTGGATTTGCCGGACACGCTAACGGAAGGTGTCTTGTAAACGAGGTTGGTATCATTTGTGCACTACAGGTCCTGTCGGGACCGGATTGTGACCAAATCGGCAACCTGCTCTTACGGTGTGCAGAAGAGGGGCTGGTCGCTGGTGGTGCAGTGGAGCTGCAAGGAGGTTGCCGGCATCACGCCGCCCCGTTTTATGGGGGACTGTACGGCAGTTGTGTTGCATCAGGTGTATTGAAATCTGATGAATTGTTCGTCGACTCGCTCGTCCGATCGGGTTACGTTGTCCGCGACGAGCTGCTTGTTTACCAGCGGGCAGTTGGCTCGTTTCGACCTGCTATGCAGCGAGCTCTCATGCAGGTCCGGCGTCGCCATCTGGTTGCTGTAGAAGAGGACTTGCCGGCACCGAGCTGGTGGGAAGCATGTCAGCGTGGAAATGCGCACGTGACACGTCTAAGATTGTTGCCGCGAGGTGCACCGACGAAGGCGATCGCCACGTTGTCACTGTGGGAACCGAGTGGGTTGGCTGTAGAACCCACCGTGGCAATCGTCGACTGGGATCTTAATCGTATTGAAATCGAAGATGGCGTGGCGGAGTTTCTCTTGGGCGAGGCTGTGTTGCACTGTGGGCAGCAGGGAGCGAGCACGATCGAGATGCAAATCGCTTCCGGTGATGGGCAGCAGCGAGAGTTTGTCGAGCGGGTAGGTTTTGAGTTGGTGGACCGAGGACTGTGGCTGAGTCGTGCAGTGCATCGGTAGAACATTGTGCTGCTGTGTCTTTGATGCGCTGCACGCCAGGTAAAAAAAATGGCTCGAGGTGGCTCGAGCCATTTGTCAGATTCAGGTCAGGCATCCTGTGCCAGACTTAGCGATTCATTTCGAATCCAAAAGAAAACCCACCCATGAGCAAGTCTTCTTCATTATGTCTGGTAGTCAGATCAGCGCGTTGGGGATGCGAATTGAGGAATGGTCCACGTCCAATGCCGCCTGGGAGGTGGACAACCTGTCCGCCAATTCTCAGGGAGAGGTCCCGGAAGATCGTGTAGGTTAACTCGACTCGGCCGTCGGAACCCCAGAGAAATTCTTCACCAGAACCCGAATCGGACTGTGTTGAAATCACCTGACCCACTTCCTCAAGAGCAGAGCAGTTCAGGGGATCGCCTTCTTCGTGAATCCGGGTGTCGTTAATGTAAGTCCGGCTGAATCGCTGGAAGTTGTGGCCGACGAAACAACCAAGGCCGGTTCGCAGTTTCCAACGGGCTCGAACCATGGTCCACCGTACACCCAGCTGGCCAGTAAGACCCTGGTTGTTGAAGTGTGTGAACATCTGGCGAACAGTTTGTGCGGAGACATCACAGTCGGTATCTACGGCTGTCGATTGATGGCGATCCATGAATTGGAGGTAACGAACTCCAGCAAATGGTTCTACCGAGACTCCGTCACGATGAATGATCCGCCACGTCTTGTTGAGTTCAAGGTTGTGATAACTCGCGGAATTGGTGGTTTGCGGTGCTACAATCTGGTCGAAATCTGCGTCGAAATCGTCTTCGCTAATGTCGTGTTCTTCGTCTTCCGGATCGTAGTCGAGTTCACGCATTCGCAATTCGTGTCCGCCATTCGTGCGGAACAGAGTCGCGATGAAGTTCCAGCCGGTGTTTTCTTCCGTCATCCATCCCACTTCGACTCGGTGACCGCCACCGTCCGCGAAACCGTTGGGATTCCATGCGGGTGGAGCCTGGAAATACTCGGTGCCAGAAAGTGGCGTGAACGGGAACGTTCCCATTTCCGGGTTCGAGGTACTCCAGCGAAGCCAGTCATAACCGAAGTAGAGTCCATTATTTGGCGGTGTCGCTTCGCCATACTCACCGAACTCCCCGGGAGCAAACCACTGAAAGTCGGATTCGATGTTCTCGCTTTCGGTCAGCGGTAGCCAAGCTGGAAAGCTGGCTTCATTGCCGCCGTCAGGACTGTAGTGGTTGCCCCAGAAACTCCGGTCGCTCTGAAGCCCCTGGGAAAAGGCTGCTGAGCTTACCGCCAGCAACGTCAGGCAAACCAGCGAACAAGTTCGGAAATTGTGAATCAGCATAATGTTGTTCCACCCTACGGCGTCGTGTCGGGACTGTTGCGCTTGGCAACCATGCGCTGGCGTGCGCAGGTTCCTGTCGTGCCGGTAGTATCGGATGCACATGTGGGACCGGTTGAGTAAGAAAGGTAAAGACTGTCGGAAAAATCACTCCGCACCGTCTTGCGGAGTAAAGGCACTGTGAAATGCGAAAACTGGTTAAGATGGGGTGCCTGTCCATGGGGTTATGGACCGTGACTGGCGCGAGAAACAGGCCGTTGGGCGAGCCCGGATGTCGAGATCAGCAGGAGGCTGACAGGACGTTGGCAGATAGCGCTGGAAGACGACGCTAGCGTGGTGTCTTTGCTGCTGGCGCTGTGGTGTCCGGGTTAATCTGGCGCGGGGTGGGCGCGGACAAAATCCCAGTCGACATCGATTCCAAGTCCTGGAGCGTCAGTGATTGTTGTCAGGGGACCTTCAATCGATAACGGATTGACTGCAATGGAGTCACGGTGGTAGGCCGGACCGAGTGTGTCACCGGGATATTCTTCGATTTGCAGGTTCGGGCTGGAAACGATCAGATGGCCCATCGCAGCGGTGGCGACGTCGAATTCCAGGTTGGAGCCCATCGAGCAGGCGATTCCATGGTCAGCAGCCAGTTCGATAATATCTCGGCATTTCTGGATGCCGCCATTCTTGCCAGGGTAGACGCTGATCACGTCGCAGCAGTCATTCCGAATCAATTCTTGGGCGTGGACGAGATCGAAACAGATGTCGTCTGCCATGAGTGGGGGGGTGGTTTCGCGTCGCACCCGCGCCAGAGCTCCATAATCTCCATCCGGGGTGGGCTGTTCCACCAGAGCAAGCTGGCAGTCTTCGAGGGCATTAATACAGTGGATTGCGGTTTCTACGTCCCACCCACAATTGGCGTCGATCACCAAACGCGGCTCAGGCCCGATGACCTCACGTACTGCTTGTACCCGTGCAATGTCGTCTTCTGCGGTACCCCCTACTTTGACTTTGATGGTCTCAAATCCGGCGTCGATGAGTTCGGCCGCACGTTGCCGGGCACGTGGCACGTCGTAGGCTCCCATTGAGTAGCGACTGCGAAACGTCAGATCGCGACAGCGTCCGCCCAGCAATTCGTAGACCGGCTTGCCGAGGACCTTTCCACGCAGATCCCAGCAGGCCATTTCGATGGCGGACTTGGCGAACCAGTTGCCACGTGATAACTGATTCAGGCGAAGATCGAGGGAGCGAATGTCTTCCGGGTCATACCCACAAACACCCGGACCGAGCACATGTTTGAGGATGGCCACGCCTCCCCAGACTGTTTCGCCACTCCAGCGTTCTGAAACGGTCGCTTCCCCGACACCGTAGAGTCCATCGTCGGTGTTAACCCGTACGACGATGTAGTCGGAATGGTCGTGGACCCCGAGGGCCGTGATCATCTGGCATTCCGGCTTCAGCGAAATGCGGACTGGAAAACAATCGACGGAACGAATTTTCATAGGAAACTCTGCGCACGGGAGGTGGGTCGCTGGTCACGCTAAACGGGTTGCAGGATTTGCAGGGTTGAGTTCTGTATGAAAGGTTTGACCTTGGGACGATATTCAAGCATGTGTGGTGCGATCAGGTGGGCTTCCAGGTGCTCCAGGCTTTGCCATTTCTCGATGATGATTACGACGTCAGCGCGGTTTGATATTTGCGCCCCAATGTTGGTTTCCACGTCGATGGCAGGTCCGTAGTCGACGCAACCTTCTTCCTCAAGTACTTGAGGGACAACTTGACGAAACTCATCAAGGAATGCGTCACGGTTTCCTGGAGTGAGTTCAACGGTGACAATTACGTGAATCATAACTCGTACCTCATTTTGCGTGGGGTGCTGGAATGGCAGATGTGGAGGGAGGTCAGTTCATCGAGTGGGTTGTGGCCCCTTGCCAGGTCGTAAGTGTGTAATCCGGGCATGTCCTGGAAGCCTGTGGACCCCAGCAAGTAGTGCTGTGCAAACCGACACTTAGCCAAGAGGCATTGAAGCCTGGAGTTGGTTGGCAGCCAGAAGGTGTGGTGTTATTGCTTTAGTCCTTGTTTACGTTAGCCCTTGGTTAATACCATTCCCTCGCGTTCGATGCGTTCGAACATGTTGCGGTATTCGGGAGTGCCGTCGTCATCCCACCAATCGGTTTTCAGTGGAGAGTTGTAGCTCATGGGAATCAATTTTCGATAGTCGGGGCGGACCATGAAAATGGACTGTTTAGGGTCGGCAATGTTGTACATTCTGGTTCCGTTGGCAAACTCCGTTTTGATGATCCACTTGGCTCTCTCCGGTAACTTCAGGTTCTTCAACCGGTCGAGTTCGGCTGGGTCGATCGTGACGCCTAGTCCCGGGGCTTCCGACACGCGCAGGAACCCGTTGACTGGATCGGGCCGTTGTTTGACGACGTCTGCCTTCCAGGTTTCTGCATCGCTGTGGAACTGGAAGCTTGCCGTTTTGAAGGCGGACTGCATGTGGGTTGTCATGGAACGTGTGATCTGGCCGCCGACATTCTGCAGCATGAACGGGAGGTTTGCGCCAGCCATGAGGCCGGCCGTCCGGATGGTATTCCCAATCCGGCTATGGCCGAGGATACAGGCATCGGCCGCGCGGCTGAGGATTTCGAATGTGTGTCCTAGCGGAGCGTGGTGCAACACGATGGGTACTCGGCTACGGCGACGTAGTTCGCGATAGGCTTCGATGTTTTTTTCAAACAACGGGTCTTCAAAAGCACCGGTGATCGGGAATTCCGACATTTTCTCCAGCAGTTCGTAGGTGTGATCGTTCGTGCCACCCATCGTCAAGTCAAACATCAGACGGAAACCACGTGGCGCGACGTTTTGCATCGCTTGCAGCTGGTCGATGACATTTTCAAAAGGTGAAAGGTGGTACTTCATCCAGGTATAGCCCCGCCGCGAGTACTGCTGGACCGCTTCTGCGACATGGGTCGGATCTGCGGAAACCGTCCAGCTGCCTACGGGGACCCAACGGCGGAAACGCTGGCCGAACAGTTTGTAGACAGGAATGCCAGCGGCTTTTCCCATCAAATCGTACATGGCAGTTCCCAGTCCGAGCGATGTTTCGTCTCCGATCCAGTCCCAAGGGCTGCTGCCAGTGTAGTTGTTCAACACATCGGCCGATTCGGGCCCACCGCTCTCACCCAGCCCGATCAGGTCGGAATTGGTGCGGACCACGTAGATCGTGCGTCGACTGGGGCCGTAGAAATGGTCAAGGGTATCGTGAATCCAGTCCTCGTAAGGGACCATGATGTTATGAACTTCGATATCGGTAACCAAGAGCTTGCCGTGACGGGCGTTCCCCTGTTGCTGTGCCTGAAGTGCGGCTTTCCAGCTGGGCAAGCTACTCAATCCTGCGGCCAGCCCGGCTGCCGTGGAGGTCATGAAACGACGGCGTGTGGCTACAGGTCCAGCATACAACAGACGATCGGATCGTGGCGTCGTGGATGAGGTCATGATGCTCTCCAGAAGGGATGATTGCGGTTGCGGTTGGCCCCAAGTTTAGGTCTTGCGTGCGTGACCTTCAATGAAGTGAGCACAGGATTGCGCGAAAGACGGAGGTGAGAAGGATTGAAGGGCCCTACCGACTGCGACTAGCATAGAGATGCCGGAGGTCACCTGACAGGGGGTGCGGCGATGGTGTCTGACGTATGTTTCCTGGTGAGTGTTGCGACCGAATAGACGTCCCGAAGCTGAAATACAACGCGTTCATGTCAGTGAGTCTACTGTGACCGATGTAACCGCAATCGCGCAGAAAATCATTGAAAATGTCGAACAAGTTATCGTCGGCAAACGTCAGCAATTGATTTACTCCCTGGTCGCCTGGTTCAGTGAAGGGCATGTCTTGCTGGAAGATGTGCCTGGAGTTGCCAAGACGATGCTGGCGCGGGCTTTGGCGCGCAGTGTCGGATGCAGTTTGAAACGCGTGCAGTGTACGCCCGACCTGTTGCCGACGGACGTCACCGGTGCGTCTGTTTTTAACCAGAAAACGATGGAATTTGAGTTTCGTCCAGGACCCGTGTTTTCAAATCTGTTGTTAGCGGATGAAATCAACAGGGCGACACCACGAACTCAGGCTGCTTTGTTGGAGGCGATGGCGGAACGACGGGTAACGGTTGATGGGAAGACACACGATCTGACGCCACCTTTCCTGGTGGTGGCTACGCAGAACCCGGTCGATCATGAGGGCACGTTTCCGCTCCCCGAAGCACAGCTGGATCGGTTTCTGATGCGGTTTCAGTTGGGCTACCCAAGTATGGACGAAGAGTTGAAGATGCTGGAGATGCTGCAGCACAAGCATCCACTGGACGATCTCAAGCCGGTGGTGACGGCGGAAGAATTGATTGCCTGCCAGCGTGCGATTCGTGGGATCTACGTGGATAGAAAAGTACGCGAGTATCTGACGCAGATCGTGCACGAAACTCGCGAATCAGAACACCTCAGCCTGGGTGGAAGTCCTCGCGCATCGATTGCCTTGTTTCGTACTTCGCAGGCGATGGCAGCGTTGCGCGGGCGCCGGTTTGTCCAGCCGGATGATGTCAAACGCATTGTGCAACCAGTCTTGAATCATCGTTTAATTCTGAAGCCCGAAAGTCGGTTGCGCAAGATCGCCACGGAGGATGTGGTCAAAGAAGTTATGTCTGAGATTGCGGTTCCTACACTCGATGAAGCACAGCAGAGCCCATGAGCAGCGG
>PBOG01000269.1 GCA_002724245.1 Planctomycetaceae bacterium | reverse complement strand
CTCTAAGCTTCTTTATTTTTGCCAGTCTATATATACCTCTCAAAAGTCGCAGACTTCCCAATATTCTTAAGGTTTCCATGTTGTTCCCCCGGGTCAGGGTGGGAGGGTGCCGCCGAACGCCATTGGAAACCGGTCGGCAACCGCTTTTGCCGCTTCACGGCGAGGTAACAGGGTTGTGTGATAGGGCGACACAGGGTTCGCTGGGACGCGTCAGGTAGTCCCACCGACTCAGGCCTGCGGAGTATCTTGGGCACCACCGGTAGACGACTGGAGGGCCGTAGAAAGCGTGATTCAGCAGCTTCAGCCGAGACACGTCAGAGCTTAGCTGCGGCGGGGACCACCGACACGCTTCAAGGACCGATGACGCATGGCCGCAATACAAATTTCCTGACCGCCCGACGCCAATTGCCGGGCGCGTACGTGGCGATAGCCCCACGAACGGATACGTTCCATCCAGGCTGGCACCTGCGTGGCTAGATCCCATTGGAGCAATTTGAGCGTGAGGAGTAGGCCGCGAATGGGGACGCCCGGGTACGTGACAATTTGCTCGACCGTGTCCAAGGTGTGTTTGGGAGCCACATTGGCGTCGGCAACCAGCCAGCGAAATGCCCGAAAGGCTCGCCGTTTGAGCTCGGCGCCACGCATTCTCAGGTGGGTGAAATCGGGGTGTGCCAGCACGGTTTCATCCATCTCAGCTGGATCGATTCCCGTGACTTGGACTCCGCGGTCGAGCAGCGCCTGGGAGGATCCCCCTGGGGCGCTTCCTAATTCGACACAGCGGTCGCCTGGAGCGATTGAGATGCCCGACCACTGCAGCGCGGCCCACATTTTCAGGTAAGCCCGGCTTACCGCGTGGGCTGGCAGATCGCGGTGGATCACGCCACCGGGCCAGCGTGAGGGTACGTTGTTGGCGACATGAGATCCGATCCACCACTCTCCGGGTTCGACCAGGACGCAGTCCAGGACTTGTTGTCCACGCTGGGCGATTTGATTGAGTGGCAGGGAGGCGCGGTCACTGGGGAGTCCGGCGAGAAGTTGTTGGCCAATTGCGCTGGCCAAGGGTGTGACAGGGTTTAAACGGCTTTTTCGAGAATTGCGTTGCCAGGTATGGAGATGGTGCACCCGCTGATTCTGTACCAGGTCCCAGACTTGTGCAGCGCCGACAGTCGTGGAATCGCAGTGGACAGAGCCGAGAGACCAGCCTGTAGTTTGCGCAAAGACTGAATGGGAGTGGAACGGACTGGACCGGGAATACCCGGCCGGTAGCTTGAATGTGACGAATCCTGGACGTGAGAAAGCCGCACGGATGTCAGGCTCAAGTTGCGCTACCTCTGCTTTCAAGGCGGTTTCAGCACCTGCCTGACAGGTCGCAAAGGCAAATGGGTTACTGGGCTCAGACTCGCAGGTCTTCATTCAACTCTCCGATCGGACCGTACTTTGCTCGGATCGGATCGATCACCTCGGCGAGGAAGTCGTCGACCTGTTGCGGGGCGCGGCCGACATAATCCAGAACGTTAAGCGTGGCCGCGAAATCAACGTTTGAAAAAGCTTCATCAGCCGCTAGACGATCCAGCAAATCATTGGCTTGTCCCTCACCCTTGACTTGTTGGCTCGCAGCCTGGCTGTGCTGACGAATACGCTCGTGCAGGTCTTGCCGGTCTCCGCCAGCCGCCACTGCTGCCATGAGGATATTCTCGGTGGCCATAAAGGGAAGCTCTTCACGGAGGTTGCGGTCGATCACGCGAGGATAAACCACTAGTCCACTGGTGACATTCTGATAAATGAGAAGAATCGCATCGACCGCCAGGAAGGCTTGGGGGAGCACGAGCCGTCGGTTCGCGCTATCGTCCAAGGTACGTTCCATCCATTGTGTCGCCAGCGTATTGGCGGCACTGGATTGGAGGCTCATTGCATACCGGGCAAGTGAGCAGATGCGTTCACTACGCATTGGATTTCGTTTGTAAGCCATAGCTGACGAGCCAATTTGATCTTTTCCAAATGGTTCTTCCATTTCTTTGCGATTTGCCAGTAGACGCAAGTCGCTGGCCGCTTTGTGTGCGCTCTGGGCGATCCCGGAAAGTAGATCGAGGATTTGCGTGTCGACCTTGCGGGAGTAGGTTTGACCCGTCACGGGATAGCTATCCGAAAACCCCATTTTTTCGGCAACTCTGCGTTCCAGCTGGCGGACTTTTTGATGGTCGCCCTCAAACAGTTCGAGAAAGCTCGCTTGCGTTCCTGTGGTCCCTTTGGTGCTGCGGGCCTTGAGGTGGTCAAGACGAAATTCCACATCTGCGAGGTCTGACACCAGGTCGTGGAGCCAGAGGCAAGCTCGTTTGCCGACGGTGGTCGGCTGCGCGGGTTGTAAATGTGTGTACGCCAGACAGGCGACGTCGCGTTGTGCCGAGGCGAAGCCGGCTAGTGTGTCGATAACACAAACGAGGCGATCGCGAATTTGCTGGAGAGCTTCCCGCAGCAGCAGCAAGTCGGTGTTGTCAGTAACGAAGCAACTTGTTGCGCCCCAGTGAATGATGCCCCGCGCGGTTGGGCAGTCATCTGCGTAGGCGTGGACGTGTGCCATCACATCATGCCGGAGACGCCGCTCGTAATCGGCAGCCGCGGCGAAGTCGATGGTCTCGATATGAGATTCAAGTTCTGCCAACTGTTGGTCGGTAATGGACAGGCCAAGTTCCTGTTCTGATTGTGCCAGCCAGACCCAGAGTTGCCTCCAAGTACTGAATTTACGCTGGTCGCTCCACAGCCGGGCCATGGAGCGGGAGGCATACCGTGAAATCAGGGGATTCTCGTAATATTCGTGCGCCATGTCTTTGGTTGCCAAACGGTGAGCGGATTATCATCTGAGCAAGGGAACCGGTGCGTTGCCACATTCTAAGTGGTCACCGGGGACCGCACAGAGGCGGGGAAGAAGAAAGCAGGAAGGATCGATTAGTGCAACCTGGGTGATGCGCCGGATAGGACGGATAGTGACATGGCTCATCGTTGAACGCGGCCGGTTGTGTTTCCAGAAAGTAACGCCGCGACTTCCTCAACCGTGACGTAATTGAAGTCGCCCAGAATAGTGTGCTTCAGGCAGCTGGCGGCGACGGCGAATTCGATTGCCTGCTGCGGTGCTGAAAAATCGCTGGAATTTAATGCGTGGAGCAATCCGGCGGCGAACGAATCGCCCGCACCCACCCGATCTACAATGTTGCGAATGGGTAGAGATGCATACTGGTCGCTGGAATCCAGCGGTGCGTAGAACGCTGTGCCGCTGGCGACGTCATAGAGCATAGCGCCCCAGTTGTTGTGATTGGCAGAAATGCTTTCCCGCAGCGTGATCGCGACGCGTTGGACGTTCGGGTAAAGTTCAGCGATCTTGCCCGCTACATACTCGTATGCTTCGGCATTGACGTGGCCTTGAGCAACATCGGTATCGGGTGCATGAATGTCGAGCACGTCAGCGGCATCTTCTTCATTGCCGATTACCAGGTCGACAAAGGGCAGGACTTTGGCCATTTCCTTGCGCGCCAGTTCAAGAGGTTCATACTGGTCACTCCAACGCCAGAGTTTCTTGCGGTAGTTCAAGTCACATGAGACTGTCGCACCTGCCTGTTTTGCATGCTGCACGAGGGCCAGATTGGTTTGGCATGCCACTTCGCTGATGGCAGGCGTGATGCCCGAGATATGTAGCCAATCGACTCCTTGTAAAATCGCACCAAAGTCGTATTCGTCAGGCGCGGCCAATGCGACAGCGCTGTCGCTGCGGTCATACAAGACAGTCGAGCCTCGTTGGTTGCTACCGATTTCGACGAAATACAGTCCCAGTCGACCAGTCTGACGCCAGTAGACTTGATCGGTGTCGACGCCCAGTCCACGGAGCGTCGAGACAAGGCCACGTGAAATCGCGTGGTCGGGGAGTGCTGTCACGTAACGCGCTTGGTTTCCAAACATGGCCAGTGACGCGCAGACATTCGCTTCGCCGCCTCCCCAGGTTACATCGACTTGTCCGGGAACCGATTGCGCCCAACGCCGGTAACCTGGAGTTGCGATTCTGGCCATGACTTCACCGAAACCAAGAAACATAATCTCTCTCTTTTCTCTTGTTGGGACTATTGGCGGCCGCGATGTGCAGGCTGCCGACTATTTGAGTGTTTACATATTGGTGAGATCATCGGACCCGGGGCCCTTGACGAGTGATTCCAGGGCGAATGCCACAGGCTGCACGTGCGACTTGTCTTGGACATACGCGCGACAGATCCGGTAACTGATGGGCATGCGTGAAAACAGTTCGTGGGTTGCTAAGGGACGCACTTGATCTTGCGACGAATCATAAAGAAAATTCTGGCCATTAACGGGACCCCGCGTGTGTGGTCGGTGGATGTGTCGAGCGATGTCAATACGCAGAGGAATTTCTGAAGCTGTGGCCCCGAGTTGTTGCCGCAATTTTTGTTCAACGAGATTTGAGTCGCTAAAGATGCTTGCCGCTTCGTGGTCCGATTCTCCGAACACCAGATTGACTTGAGACGCCATTCTCCAGCTGATTTCTCGCGCCAGCAGACGGTTCCAGCGGGTGCCCAGGGTTTGTTTCACAGGGTTTGCATGGGACATCCAACGTCTGACATCGGTAAACAAAGAAGCTTCTGTAAACGCTTGATATTCGTCGAGGTGTTCTCTGGGATCTCCGGGAAACAAGTGTTCGCGGCTTTCCTCGAACAGATCTTTCAGCGTCAAGTCAATCGCACGCACGGTACGGTGGAAATAGATTGTCCGGAAGAGCTCGGCGCGAACTCCCATGAATCGTACCAGCGTATCCAGGCCGCGATCGTGAATCGTGAGGCCTGCAGCTGAAAAGAAACTGTAATGAAGTAACCGATCGACGTCGACTGACCGCTGGTTGTAGCCTGACATGTAGGCATCGCGGAGAACGAAATCCATGTTGTCTACAGTGTAGATGCCACTGAGTAATGCACGCAGGTGGGAAAGCCAGCCGGGCCATTCTGTCGATTCTGTGGCGGTTGTTGGCCGCTGAATCAGCCAGGCAATTTGCCCCGGTTCCAGGGTTTCCCCGTCTTCCAGGGCACCGCTCGGGTTGCGTCTCAGTGAACGCAGCAAATCCCCGAGCTCATCTTCGATAATCTGCGCCCCTAGAGTTTCGTGAGTGAGACCGTATTGCCGCAGGAAGTGTTCGTCGAAGAAATGGCCAAAGGGGCCATGTCCGACGTCATGCAGCAATGCTGCCATTCGCAATAATGAGGTTACATAGGCACAGCTCGGAGTGTCGGGATAAACCTCGCGCAGGCTTGGATACAGTGCTTCTGCGGCGCGGCCCGCCAGGTGCATCGCGCCTAATACATGTTGGAATCGTGTGTGCTCCGCTGTCGGGAACACCCACCACGCGGTTTGAAGTTGCCGGATATGGCGCAACCGTTGCACCCACGGGTGGTCGACGAGATCCCGCTCTGCGATTTCGTCCGTATTTTCTTCGGCGGCGGTAAAGGGAAGATAGCCGTGAACGGCATCGTGCGTCAGGCTATCCAGGTGTCGGGAACGCATGTGTGCGATTATTGACTTTCTATTTTTTGCCGTCTAGCACACCTCTGTGAGTTGCCCCCGACGCCGTGGTGGTCGTGAGAGCCGGAAATACTCGGTAGAGCTTTCCTGACCGGCATATTTTCTCAAACGCTTGTATCGATCATAAGTCCTGTAAGGCCCAGGTAACCTGTGGAGGCCGCGCAAGACAAGGTCCATGCAGCCGTTGAACCTTGCCGATACAAGTCCGTATCCTCACACCCTCCAAAATGGAAATATCAGGAGAAACGTCGTGTTGCGACGCATGCTTCTTTTCTTATCCGTTGCCCTGCTGGCGACAACCAACGTTGGATATGCCGTGCGACCGGCTGCTGAGTTGCTGCCAGAAGACACCGTTGGGTTTGTGTCTATTCCGAATCCAGATGCGCTGGTCAAAGGATGGCAAAAAACCCAATTTGGCCAGCTTCTCTCACACCCGCAGATGCGGCCCTTCCTGAAAGATCTACAAGCTCAGTTGCAGAGCCAGTTTGGTGAAGTTGGGCTTCCTGCCAATTTTACGCTGGTCGAGTTGCAGAATGCTTTTGAAGGGGAAGTCTGTCTGGCTTCGGTTCAGCCCGATGGCGATGTGGCGCAACATGCGATTGTCATGATCGCAGACATTACCGGGCATCGAGAAGAAGCAGAGACGCTGCTGCGCAAGGTAGAGCAACGACTTTCAGAACAGGGAGCAGAGAAGTCGACGACTGCGGTACAGGGAATCGCGGTTTCCCACTTTACGTTGCCAGGAACCGAAAAGAACAAGCAGGCGACGGAGATTTTGTTCTTCCTTCACAATGACCAGCTGGTGGCTTCAGATCACGTAGAAGTTCTGAAAAAAATCATTGGGCGTATACAGGGATCCGAGACTAAATCACTTGCGCAACTTGTCGCTTACCAGACCGTACAGACAGCCTGTAAATCGATGGATGACCAGCGGGCAACAATCCGGTGGTTCGTTGATCCTTTCCGTTACGTCACCGTGGTTCGGGCGTCACAGGGAAACCCCCCGATTCAGGGTGTCGATGTGATGAAGGTGCTCAAGCACCAGGGATTTGACGCAATCAAGGCGATTGGGGGACAGCTGGCGCTGGTGACCGCAGAACACGAAGTACTGCACCAAACCTATATTTACGCCCCCGCGACTGAGACAGAGAACGGCGAAAAGTATCGCGCAGCTGCGCAGCTGCTGGATTTCCCTAACCAGGGTGAACTGATTCCTCAGGCATGGGTGCCTGGTAATGCGTCGGGGTATACCAGCTTTAGCTGGAATGTGAAGAAGGCGTTTTACGCGTTCAAACCACTGGTCAACGAAATTGCTGGTGACAAGATCTTCGATGATATTCTGGATGGAATCCGCGACGATCCTCGCGGGCCCATGGTAGACATTCGTCGGGACGTGATTTCCCACCTCGGTAACCGTGCAACGTCTTTCAATGACAACAGGCCGCCGATCGGACCTGAGAGTGAACGATTGTTGTTCGCGATTGAACTGACCAATGAAGAAGCGGTTCGCCAGGCGATTGATCGGGCCATGCGTAGCGATCCGGATGCGACGGAACATAGCATCTCGGGACACACTGTGTGGGAAATACTCAAGGAGCAGAAAGAAGTAGAAGTTGACGAGTTGGACATCGATGGACTTGGTGATTTTGACGCGGAAGAAGATTTTGACGAATCAGGAGAAGACCAGGGTGCCATGTTGCCGAATTCGGCAATTACGATAGCTCATGGCAATTTGCTGGTTTCCAATCATGTTGATCTGATCAAAGACGTGCTTAAGCCGCGTGTCGCAATGCCTTCTTTGTCAGAGGATGCTGAGTTCAAGAAGATGGCTGCCGCACTAAGGGCTTTAGGGGCAGGAGATGACAGCTTTCGATTTTTCACACGTATCGACCAGGTCTGCCGAGTTTCTTACGAGCTGTTGCGTGTAGGGAAGATGCCCGAATCACAATCGATGCTGGGCAGTGTCCTCAATCGGTTGCTGGGACCGGAAGACGAAGAGCTGTTGAGAGAGCAGCAAGTGGATGGCGAAACGATGCCCGAGTTCAAGTGGGTGCAACAGTACTTGGGTTTGTCGGGGGCTTTCATTCGCAGCGACGAGCAAGGCTGGTTTATTTCAGGTTGTGTTGTGGCGCGAGAAAACTCGCCGGAGTAGTCGTGTCTTTGAGCACGATGACTTCCAGGCACCCGTTGCGTTCTACGAGCAAGGGCAGGGGAGTTGGCAGGTGGTTTAGCCAGCGGGCGAGTTGTTTCCCGGAATGCCACTGATTACCGGATACTTCATACAGGCGGTCGGCCACACGCAGGCCGGCCGCTGAAGCTCTGGAACCTTTACCGATGCGTGTCACTATCGCAACACCGGGCTCGGCAGGATCTTCCCGCCAGGTGATGCCGAACGGTTGCGGGTTACCGTTGAGTACGATGGTCATCTCACGGACTTTTGGATCCGATGGGCGCTGTACTGACAACACAATGGGACCTGTGTGGGTCAAGATGGAATTCTGGAAATGTCTGGAGTCAGTGATTTGTCGCCCGTTTAGAGCGACAATCAAATCTCGGGATTGGAGCCCGGCCCGCGCAGCTGGCAAGTCCCTGGTTACGGAAATCAGGCGCAGCCCGGACGATGTATCATCGGTATCCCATTGCACACCGAGGCGAGGTGAAGGGGTACGCGATTCGGCTTCTATCGCCTGGCGGTTTGTATCCGTTTCTTCTTGCCATGCGTCGCGGTAACGAAAGCCTGGCTCTTGCTGACAGGCTTGCCATACGACACGACGGAGCAGGCACGTAATTGTTTCCAGTCCTGCGAGATTTAGTAAGTGCGACTCGTCCGTCGGGCGGTGGTAATCTTCATGCACGCCGGTATGGAACATCATGGCGGGAATGCCGTGTTCAATAAACGGGTAATGGTCGCTGTTGGCAGTGAGTTTCCAGATGAAATCGATTCTTAACTGTGAGTCGAGATTTTGACGACTTACGAGTTGGCGTAAATGGAAGGCACTACGCGTTCCCAGGACTTCGAGGCGTTTCTGGCGTAGCCGTCCAATCATATCGGCATTGATTACTAGATCGACCTGATCGAGCGGAACTGTTGGGTGTTTCAGCCAGTATCTGGATCCGAGTAAACCACGTTCTTCACCATCCCAGAAAATAAACAGCACATTTTTCTTGAGACTTGACTGGATCCGCACCAGGCAGCGGGCTAGTTCCAGCAAGGCGGCGACTCCGCTGGCGTTGTCATCGGCCCCGTTGTGGATTAGTCCGATGGGGCCATAGCTGTTGGTGCGGTTACCCAAGCCAACATGGTCATAGTGCCCACAGACAACGATCGTTCCACTTGTTTGGGGTGAGTTGTTTGCGTTGATCTTTGCCAACACATTGCGAAAGCCGTGGTCGAAGTTCTGGAAATAGCTCTCGTTTTCTCCGGCGGGAGTAAGGCCCCATTGCTGCAGGCACTGTACCAGGTAGCCTGCGGCCGCCCGCCCGCCCCGAGTTCCCGCTTCGCGTCCCTCAAAACTGTCGTCGGCGAGTATCTCGACATGCTTCTGTAAGCGAACTGAGGTAATTGAAGCGAGTTCGTCGCTATGGCAGGACTGCGCCGCTGCCAGTTCTGCAGCTGCGAGCAGCAGGTTTGCAATGTAGGGGACAAAGCGATTGTAGGGACGCAGCATAATTGGGTGCTTCCGCATCGAGTTCGAACGAACGCTGGGGGTGTGTTTTGAAACATAGCTTGCCCAATTATCTTGCGTTCAGGTATCCAGAGGATTGCTGGACAGACTCGACCTGGCGTGCGACAATTTGCGGCCGCGGATTCCAGGGAATTTCCGACAAATATTCCGTTTCACGGTATTCGTTGTGACGCGGGCTGGATGTGCCTGGAATTAGCCGTGTATTGTGTGAGCTCCCGTTGCCTGGCAAAACCAGAGCTTAATTGTGGTTGGATATCTCCGCAGCTTGCTACCCTTAACGTGCCGAGACTGTTGCCTGTGAAACACGCGATTACCCCCTTGTGATCAGAGAACGAAGCCATGCAATTTTCACGTCGCGAATTGACCGTCGGGCTCGCCGCGTCTGGTGCCCTGGTGGGATGCCCGTCCCTGTTGATGGCGAAACCTGAAGAATCGCGGCCAGGCGATAAGATGCAGTACGGTTTAGTAACCTACCTCTGGGGGCAAAGCTGGAAACTTCCACAGCTAATTTCTAATTGTGAACAGGCGGGTTGCCTGGGCGTTGAACTTCGTAGCACACACGCACATGGCGTTGAGCCTGGTCTGAACAATCAGCAGCGCAAAGAGGTTGCCCGCCGATTTGCCGATAGCGAAGTCACACTGGTCGGCCTCGGAAGTAACGAGAGGTTTGACAACTCCGATCCCGCTGTCGTGCGCAAGGCGATTGACGCCACGAAAGCTTTTATCGTGCTCAGTCACGATGTGGGTAGCAGTGGCGTGAAAGTCAAGCCGGATCGTTTTTATCCGAATGTTCCCAGGCAGCAGACGATTGAACAGATCGGTCGATCATTAAACGAGCTTGGAGAGTTTGCTGGGCAGTACGGTCAGCAAGTGCGTTTGGAGGTGCATGGGCAGTGTGCTGAATTACCAACGATCAAGGCGATCATGGATGTAGCCCAGAATAAGAATGTGGCCGTCTGCTGGAATTCCAACGCCGCGGATTTGACAGGCAAGGGCATCACCGAGAACTTTCAGTTGGTGCGGGACCGGTTTGGTGCGACTCTGCATGTGCGTGAACTCGAGAGCAGGAGCTATCCCTACGCCCGTCTGATTCAATTGCTAGTTCAATCAGACTACGCGGGTTGGGTCATGCTGGAAGCGTCCAGTAAACCCGAGAATCCAGTGGCAGCGTTGGCTGCACAGGTGCGCCGGTTCAGGAAAATGGTTGTTGCGGCACAAACCAGCTAACGGCACAAACCAGCTAACGGCACAAACCAGCTAACGGCACAAACCAGCTAACG
>PBOG01000268.1 GCA_002724245.1 Planctomycetaceae bacterium | reverse complement strand
CGACGCGTCGTCGCGTCGCGCGTTTACTGCAAATGCCACACACGATCAAAGAGGCCCTGTGTGCGCAACGCTTTCTCGCCCCTTCTGCCGTTGGTGTCGGGCAGGTTGCCGCCACACGCAGTCCTTGAGTAAACAGCTGGAACCAACGTCAGGTGACTTCTTCGTCGGGCCATGGAACTAACACATCCGGACGACTGCGTAGCACCAGCTGCAGGCGGTTGGAAAACAACGTGTACGTCAGTCAGTCGATTCCAGGTGCGGACGCCAGGACCTTCAGCCGTTGTCGGAAGCAGATCTGGCGGTATACAAAGACTTATCGGCGAGCGGGGGGGTCCGGCACAGGAAGGCCCTTCGCTGGACCGCGGGCACGACTTGCGCTTTGCCCGGGGAGAACTGTGGTGAGGGCTTCGATGGCGTCGGCGATGTGTCGCCTTTGTTCAAGCAACAGGCTGACCTCGCCGGACATGTCGTACTGCGAATGCACCAGGGCAGCGGGGACACCAGTCAGCGTCTTGGCGCGGGAATGGACTTCGGCCGTGAGCCCTTTGCCGACGTGTCCCGCAGTTTGTGTAACTAGCTGCTTGAGTCGGAACAGGTAGTCCCGATCCTCGACGCCGTCGCGGAGCATCTCGGCCCGGATGCTGGGAATAACCTCGTCTGGCTCCTCACCCCGGCGTCTGAAATAAAACACCTGGCCATCGCCTCGCCCGTCGGCGCCCGGTTTCACGAACGTGTGTCCGTAGACCGACGCATGCCACAAGAGCACCCGTCGGATGTTCCACTTCTCCTGGAGCCAGAACCAAGTGCGAATATCGACCGCTGATTCGCGCAGGGTCAGTCCAGGATTGTTGAGGTGACCGCAGCTGTAACACCACAATTCCTGTTTTAGTGACCGCGCGGTCTTGTGTGTGTCATCGCGAAGGTGGTTCATCATGATGCAGGCGATATCCAGGTTCGGACCAAAGCTGTCGGTCGGTTCTCGCGTGACCATGATTCGCAATTTTGGTGCGCACTTTCGGATGATCGCGAAGTACCGGGTCAGGGGTTCTTTCCACTCGGGCTGGTGAGGTTCATCCGCAGCATAAATCCACCAATGTCGCGTCCAGTTCTTCGACTCCAGGTGGCTGTAGAACTGCGTCATGTATTGTTCGAACCATTTTCGAGACTGCTTGTTCTCGGGAGTCCTGGCATCCAGGTCTTCACGGGCAACGGGATTCACATAAATCCTGCGCGTGGTGTCGTTGCCTTGCACGGGAACGCGCCAGTCGAACGCCCAGGGGGCGAAGACACCCGCGCCGGTGTAAGGGATGCCGATCGAGAACGACTTCTGGCCGGCGGCGAGGCGTGCTTCCACCTTCTTGTCGAACTCCGAAAAGTCGAGCAGAAGGTTACCTTCTTGATCGAGTGTGCGGCGAGGAGTGACGGTGCCTCCGCTAGCTGAGATAGTGCTGATCTTCCACGCTTCCATCTCAGGTTGGACGGGCCCCACGGTCTGGAATGGGCTGACACGGGGCAGGGTGAAATTCCTGACCCGCAGGCGGAGGGGGATCCGCGTGATCTTGCCGTCGCGGCCACCGGTGCTTAATGAACTGATGGTCACCTCCGAGTGGTACAAGCCTGCCGGTGTTTCTTGCGGGACGTGGACGGTCAACCACCATGACTGGACACGCCCCCGGGGAACATCAATCGGGTAGGCCTTTGGCAGGGGATCCGGCCAGTTCATCCCGCCTGTGCGAGCGGTTCGGACCAGCCTGACCGTGATCATCTCACGACGGATCCGGGCAGGCTGCTTGGAGTCCCCCGTTGATTTCGGTGGCTCCTGGACAAAATCACCGGTAGCCACTTCAGCCATGGTCATGTCCACGGCGATCGGGGCGACGACTAACTGGCAACTCTCATACTCGTTCCGGGCGGCATCCAGGGTCCAGGTGTTGCCGATCGGTCCTGTGTAAGGACGATCCGGGAAGATCCGATGCAGGGCATCGGTGAATCCCCAGGCGAATTCCTGCTTGTCGGCGATGGCCTGGCGGAGTCGTGCCGGTCCCAGGGCGTCAGCCACTGCCGCCTGGTCGCTGTCGAGGCAATTGAGTTTCAGGCGAATCATCCACTCCCCGGAAGGTGATCCTTCAGCATCGCCGTTGAGATCCTGGTTGGACCACTTGCCGTCGACGAGCGAATAGCTGCGCCCCGGTTGATTGCCATCGTCGACCGCGACCACCAGGAATTTCTTCTTCCCGGCTTCCCCGTACTTCAAAGGGTTTGTCGTCCAGATCGTCAATTCGTTGACGCCATCGTTAATGAACCTGGCGTTGGGAACCCGGACGACGGCCCAGGGTGCCTTCTTCCAGTTGACCACTCCACGGGTCCGCAGCAATGGTACCTCTTCGACGCGTCGCACCCACTGGTGTCCATTCAGCGAGAACCAGAGCCATTTCCAACGGTCCCAGCTGAAGTGTCCGTCCGGCGCCCGCAGCGCTCCCAGAATGTGCAGTTCGGCCGACTGAACATCTTTGGTGGACTCAACCAGGAAATCCTTGCGGAGTCGGTGGGTCTGGTTGGGCCAGGGTCGGACCGGCCAGGTCACCTCAGCGCCCCGGCGACCGGAATCATGCCGGACAAGTTCGCCTGGGCGTGGGCCTCTTTCGGCACGTTTCACGTCGGCGGCATCTCCCCTGTTGACATTACCCAGGGCGACGAGCGCGGCCAGGGGCAGCATTCCGATGAGGCGTTTCATAACGGGGCACCCACGAAGAAGGAATTACTTTGTCCAGTCTCGATACCTGTCATCGTACTCGATATGACAAGCCGTTCTAGAATGGAGACACCAGTGTCCGTTACCGTCTGGCAACACGTTAACCCACGGAACTGGCGACCGTTAACGACAGCACAAGGTCATGGCAGCGACGGGAGGCGATCCCGCGATCCCATTGTCGTAACTCACGGTCAAATCGCCGCTTATGAAACACGCTGCACGACGAGGTCGTATCCTGCGAATGGACAGATGGCGCCAATCGACCAACGCCGGTACTCCGACCTGGAGAGCTCCCCGGGTCACCAATTCCTGACCGACGTTCTCGGTCGCTTCCAAGCGGGCCATCCTGACGGTGGTATCTTCGACGGATCTGCTGGCCGAAGTCTCGCTTGTCGCGACGGGGTGAGATCCGATTCCCGTCGACGGAGGCCACCGGGCGGATCAGGCGCGTTCAATGCCAGGGCCCGGCAAGTCTTTTGGCAGTCACCAAAAGTTACACACAAAAGCGCATAGACAGCTGCTGTCACGGGCTGGGAACCGGCTTGGTATCAGCGGAGGCCATTCAGGGGGCGATGGCAAGCGAGGCTGACCATAGTCACGATCCGTATCACTGGAGAGTATGCAACTTGGTCGCCGACCACCAGATCACGTGAACATCGAGTACGCGTTTGGTCTAGTCGTGAGAAAGGACTAAAATTACGAGAGGCCTGTTCCACCATAGCGTAGGCAGATCGTCGCTCTTCACTTTGGGTGACCACCGATCATTGTCGACCCGACCTCTCACCAGTGTTTACCAATGCCCCGTTATTCCAGCATTCGAATCATCGCGGTGTGCTGGATCTCGGCGCTCTTCTTTGGGGGGGCGGACGCGAACCCTGCCGACAAAGGCATTGAGTTCTTCGAGCGGAAAATTCGACCAGTTCTCGTCGAGCGTTGTTACGTGTGCCACTCGGCTCAGGCGGCAGCCAAGAAAACGTTGAAGGGTGGTTTGCTGTTGGATACACGGCAAGGTACGCGCAAAGGTGGGGACAGTGGGCCGGCGGTTGTGCCCGGCAAGCCGGCAGACAGTTTGCTGATCTCGGCCCTTCGTCACGAAACGTTCAAGATGCCGCCCAAACGCAAACTGTCTAATGAGGTCATTGCTGACTTTCTCAAGTGGATCACGTTGGGGGCTCCAGATCCACGAACCGGAAAAGTAAACGCACACGCTGGTATCAGTCTGCAGGACGCACGCCAAAGTTGGGCGTTCCAAGCTCCAGCGATGCCCAAGCTGCCGAAAGTGGCCAATACGAAATGGGCTGCCTCTGATATTGACCGACTGTTGCTGGCGAAGCTGGAAGCCAATGGGCTAACTCCTGCTTCCGCATCCGATAGAACGACACTCATTCGTCGGGCGACTTATGATTTACTTGGTCTTCCGCCGACGGCCGAGCAAGTCACTGCGTACCTGAAAGACAAACGCAAAGGTGCCTTCGCTCGAGTTATTGATCGCCTTCTTGACTCCCCCGATTTTGGTATTCGCTGGGCACGTTTCTGGTTGGATAACGTCCGGTATGCACAAGACGATCCGACCTGTGCGGCCAATAGTAATGGGGCATTCTCTGTCGGTCCCTACCGTGATTGGGTGGTGAAGTCTTTGAACCGCGACTTGCCCTACGATCAATTCGTCCGTTTGCAGGTCGCAGGTGATTTGATGCAGCCGAAAGACGGCGAGTCTTTCAACGTCGATGCGTCAACCGCAACGGGTATGTGGGGCCTGGCACATGTCGTGGAAGGTAACGATCGAGAGAAGGTCATTGCTGACTTCGTCGACGAACAGCTGGATGTCCTGGGTCGAACCTTTCTGGGGTTAACCATTTCGTGTGCGCGGTGCCACGACCACAAGTTCGATCCAATACGGCAGACCGATTACTACGCGCTGGCCGGGATGTTTTACAGCAGCCACAGCTTCAAGTTCGATGGCGAGAGTGCTCGTAAACGAGTTCGCATTCAGGAACGAGCATACCCAACCAAAGCAAAGCAGTGTGAGTTTGCTCCCTTGGAAAAGGAGCTGGCCGAAGTGGAGAAGGAGCTCGTGAGTCTGGAGGATAAATACGAGAATCCACTGGAGTTGAAGAAGATACGTGATGAACTAGTGGCGAAACTCAAAGAACAGCCGCAGACACCGAACCAGAAGGCGCGAGTGGATCGGCGAATCAAATTTCTGCGCGACAGGGAGAAAAATCTGTTGGCGGACCAAAAGAAGCAGGGTTGGAAGATTAATCCGCCGCAGCTGGAGACGCATGCCAAATTGGTTGTCCAACGCGATGGTATGAAGACCAAGCTGGGCGCGTTCCCTTTGCGGATGGTGATTCGCGAAGGCCCTGTACCGGAGACACGTCACAAAGCCGCTGGTGATATTCGGTTGTTCATTCGCGGCAACCATCTTGCGCTCGGCCCGAAAGTACCCCGACAGGTGCCTGGTGTGTTTGTCATGCAAGGTGCCATCAAGATCAGTGGCAGCGGACGAAGGGCACTCGCCGACTGGTTGACGAAACCGGAACACCCGTTGACCGCGAGAGTGATGGTGAATCGCGTTTGGCAACGCTTGTTTGGCAGGGGGATCGTTGCCACACCAAGCAACTTCGGAAAACTGGGGCGACCACCAACGCACCCAGAACTGCTCGACTACCTGGCCACGCGTTTTGTCCAGAATGGATGGTCAATCAAGAAGATGATTCGAGAGGTGATGCTGTCACGCGCTTATCAGCAATCGAGTCGGGTGAAAGCCGCCAACCGGGCTCGTGATCCTGGCAATCGCTGGTTTGGCCGTATGAATCGTAAACGGCTCGATGCCGAAACGCTTATGGACACACTGGGTTGGCACGCCGGTCGTGTTAAGCGAAGCATCAGGCCGATGCCCGAATGGAAATTCGTCGTAAATGGGCGAGCTCTGTACGGCGCGTTCAGTCGCGACAAGCCGCAAACGACCCTCGACCTGTTCGACGGCGCTAACCCAGACCTTCTAGTGCCGGCTCGGGCTGATTCCACATCAGCACCGCAAGCCCTGTACATGCTGAATAATGACGCAGTGACTGGCACGGCGGCAAAACTGGCTCAGCGGGCGATGGGGATACCGTGCGAGAGCGAACGCGTGGATTCGCTGTATCTTGTGCTATTTGGTCGCACACCTTCGCAGCAAGAGAGGGACGTGGCATTGGGTTTAGTCAGCCAGGCACGGGAGACGCGCCGCAAGTTTGCAACCAACCCAATGCAGATCGAGAATGGCGTCTGGAACGACGTGTGTATGGCAATGATTTGCAGCAATGAGTTTTTGTACATCGATTGATGGAGCCGACGGCGTGAGACGTCGGCCGCAGCGCAAGGAACTGTCGAACGCAGGCAAGTTCTCACGAACTTGCTACATCGCTGCGAGCTGTTACATACGTTATGAACACATTCTTGAGCAGATTGTCGACCGAAAGTACCAGGCATCCCCTTGTGAAGGCGTTGGGCTACCGGCAACTAGGTCGTCGGGACATGCTGCGTCAGGTGTCCTCCGGTTTCCCATTGGTTTCTCTCGCTGCGATGTTGGCTCAGGAGTCGACTGCCTCAGCGAACCCGCTTGCATTCAAACAGACGCATCACCCGCCTCGTGCGAAGAGCGTGATCTTTTTGTTTATGGGTGGGGGACCATCACAGGTCGATCTGTTTGACCCCAAGCCGACGCTGAACAAATACGCAAAACAGAAAATTCCCGTCAAGTTGCCGCGGATCACGCGCGATTCAACCCCCAATTGTCGTCCGTCGCCGCATCAGTTCCGACGACATGGGGAATCTGGCATCGTCATCAGTGAGTTGCTGCCACATCTCAGCCGCTGTGCAGACGATTTGTGCGTGATTCGATCGATGCATTGCGATCAGATTGAGCACAGTGGGGCGATTCGCCAACTGACGACTGGCGATGGCGTGCTGCCTCGCCCAAGTCTGGGCTCGTGGTTATTGTATGGACTTGGTTCGGAGGCGGACAATTTGCCCGGCTTTGTTTCCATTGGAAGCCAGAACGACTTGCCTGGGAAAGTGCCCTACAGTTCGTCGTTTCTGCCTGCGGCATTTGAAGGAGTGGCGATTACCGACGTCGACAACCCGATCGACAATCTGGAAATGCCCGTAGCGAAACCGTTTCAGGCTCAACGATTGGCAGCAATACGTCGCTTCAGTGAGCTTCATCGCCGAGGTCGTGAAGACGACAGCAGACTGGACGCACGCATTGCCGCCTTTGAACTCGCTTTCCGCATGCAGACGCAAGCACCGGAAGCGTTCGACTTGTCACGCGAGTCAGCGGCCATTCACAAAATGTACGGCACGGATCAGAAGACGACCAGAGACTACGCCCAGCAATGCTTGTTGGCACGGCGGCTAGTGGAACGGGGCGTGCGCTATGTCGTTGCGAACGTGAGTGGCAAGTGGGATAGCCACGCCAACGTGCGAGATCATGAAAAGGTAGCTGCAAGTTGCGACCAGCCGGTGGCGGCGTTGCTTGGCGATCTCAAGCAACGCGGATTGCTCGAGGAAACACTTGTCGTGTGGGGGGGCGAGTTTGGCCGCACACCAACGGCTCAGGGAGCTGGCCGAGATCATCATCCGCACGCCTTTACGATGTGGTTGGCCGGGGGGGGGGTGAAGCCGGGAACCACCTACGGTGCCACCGACGAGTTCGGCTTTTACATCACCAGGAACAAGGTACACATTCACGACCTGCACGCGACGATTTTGCATCTGGTCGGACTCGATCACGAGCGTTTGACTTATCGCTACAGCGGGCGTGACTTCCGGTTGACCGATGTCCATGGCAACGTGGTCCATGACATTCTAGTGTAACATTCAGGGAGCCGCCCGCTCTGACCTGGAAAGGGGCACTGGCGGTCGCCTGGTTGTTGGCGAAACTAACGCGAGTCATAACGTCGGTGGCGTGACCAGAGGTCGGCAGCACAGTGCCGGGAAGCATTGGGCTGTGTAAGGTGACTTCACGGATGACCTGGCCGGCTTCACGGTCGCTGGTTGTCGGTTGCCGGACGCGGGTGTTCTGCGTTAGGGGACGAGCTTGTCGAGGCCTGATATGCGGCGATCGCCTCGGTGAGCAGCTCAGTGTTTTCGGTCAATGCCCTGCGTTGTTCCGAGGTCAAAAACACGAATTGAACGAGGTTCTGACGCGGTTTAGTCTTACTGCCGTTCTTGTTCGCTTTCAACGTCACCAGATCGATCGAGAGGTATGCCGCTTCGCCTGCTTTTCCCTTGACACCGTTGACTCGGTACTCGGCATGTCGATTCGATGTGCCAGTTTGGGGGATAGGAAGGTCCAAAAGCGCGTCGACGGTCGTCGCGGCACGGATCTTGTCGACCATCGCGTCACTGTCGACGGGTAATCGAAATATGATGTTGACGTCCGTGGCCCATTGCTTGAGATGTTCACAATACGGTTGTCTGGCGAGGTGACGGGTTGCGATCGGACACATTGATAGAAAGAAGAGGACTTCGAGTGCCCACACCGTGTAGACAGTGGGCCCATTCCACGGGACGCCGGCGTTGTTGAAACGCCAGCCCTTGCCAATACGCAAGCGGAGGTGGGCTGGAAAGGTCAGCGTTTGTTGCACGATTTCGCGAATTTCCGCGGGGGATTCATCTGGGAAGTCGTTGTTCAGGATTCGCTGCTGGACAGCTGCCCGTACGTGGTACTCATACTGCCAGGCAAATTTCGCTCCGATGGCAACCAAAACGAACGAGATTCCAATCCAAGTCCCAGTACGTGGATTTCGTACATGGCCGATCGTAGCAGTCAGGACGGCCAGGATGGCGACGAGGACCGCGAAGGCAATTGCGAGCAAACCGTTGACACCCTCGGGACGACTTGCCAGCGCAAGAAGTCGCGCGTAGACGGATGAAAGACCGACTGTTGCTCCCAGACCGATGAACAGCAACGGCAGATAATTCCCCGATTGATTCGAGGGTTTGTAGACGTTGAGCATGCTTGTGGTAACGCGCAGGCGCCACTGGGAAGCGTCTGGCTTCTCTCGTTTTAGTCAGATTGAGTAGTCCGGCCGTGACCACACAAAGAGGTTTCGCACATCGGAATCACCACGAACACGACGGGCGCCGCGGTCACGTGTGGTCGTCTTTGTCTCATCCTTCTTGTGACCACTGCTTGAACATGTTCCGCTATTTAATCTCCATGAACCGGACGCATACCGGGTTGGGTACCTGAACACTTGCGTTTGTCGGCGACAATTCACCCGTGGATTGGTTGATGCGAAACACAATCACATTGCCGCCCGATTGATTCGCCACCAGCATGTATTGCCCCGTCGGTTCGATGGCAAAATTGCGAGGTGTTTTGACACCCATTCCTTGGTGTCCGACCGCCGTCAGCTTGTGCGTCCGCGGGTCGATCGAGAAGATCGCGATCGAGTTGTACGGGTCGCGGTTCGAGACATAGACGAATTTCCCCGAGGGATGAACGACGGTCTCCGCAGTGCTGCCACCTCGGCGTGTGACATCCTTGGGCAACGTGGACAGCACCTGCTTTTGTGTCAGGACGCCTTTGGTGGCGTTGTAATCGCAGGCCACAATCGTCAAGTTTGACTCGCCGTTAATGTACGCAGTTTTGCCATCCGGGTGCCAGGCGAAATGGCGAGGACCAGTCCCTTTTGGCGTATCGAAAACGCCGTGCGAAGTCAGTGTTCCCCGGCCGGCGTCGAAGGCGTAAATGATGACCTGGTCGAGACCGAGGTCGCAGCAGAGAGCAAATTTATTGGACTTGTCAACGTGGATCGAATGCCCGTTCGTCCGTTTTCCCACGTGCTGCTTGAACGAAAATGTCTTGCCGAGCTTGCCATCGGATTCGATTGCAATGGAAATGCAACTGCCGCCGGAGTAGTTGGCCGCCAGAACATTCTTCCCCGTTGCGTCAACAACGAGATGGCACGGCGCGCCCCCTCGGGAGGGCTGTGAGTTGAGGAGGGTCAGGTTGCCAGTCTTTTCGTCGATGGCCAGCGCGCTGATGGTCGCCTGCCCCTCATTAACCGCATAGATAAAATTCCTGGTCGGATGGAACGCGAGGAAAGATGGACTGTTCGTCTCTCCGGCTAGTGTTGCCGATGATAGCGAACCATCCTTCAGATTCAGTTCGCACTGGTAGATGCCCTTGCTCACTTCGCCCGTGTACGTACCGAGATAAACGCGATACCTGTCCTGTGCCTGCAGGAAAGCCGGCGTAACAACAAGCAGGAATGCGGCCAGAAGGATACGGTGACTCATGGTTGTAAAGTCCTTGAAGAAGTGGGTGCGATGGTGCTTTCGTAAACGGCATGCGGCATTGTCTTGCCAGGGCGTTCTCTTTGCTGACGGCGTTCCCTGGCACGGAGATGCTTCATTATTGCAGCGGGGTCCATTGCGAAACATCATAACGCGCCTGGGTGTCAGGCGTCGGGGCGCCAGCGTCGATATTCGAGGAATTTGGGTGCGCTCATCGGGAGGAACTATGCGTCCTACGGGACGCAGGGTCAGTTCATTGCTGTACAGCCGATTGAGCATGATGTGCCGATCCCCACCATTAAAGTCATTCAAAACGCCTTAACGTCCTCAAGGTAGACGCGGTTTGCTCTCTTCAGGGTGAGAGGAATCAACTTGAGTGCGCGGGCGCCAGTTGTGCTGCTGCCCGGACAAGCTCGCGGCGGAGGTGCGCATGAGAGCCGCATGCATAACGTCTGCCAATGCATGGGCGCGTCGAGCAGTGACGCCAAGAGGTAACACGCCATGCAGGTAAATGATGTAGACGTTTTCAGTGTCGTGATCAACACTTGTCAGTTGTGCTATGGCTCAAAGTGTCATTTGTAATCTCTCAGAGAAGCATCCTGGCTTCACGTAACAGAACAGATCATCGAAATAATGAGTTTGGGTACCGCAGGCTACGCGCTAGGTTGTTTCCCTGTCCGTTCTCGGTGAAACCAAGGAGGGGTTGTTGATTCTGGATGTGGTCACCACGGTCGGAATTGGAGTCTTCCTGCAAAGCGAAAGAAGTGTGCCGCGTCCCAGCCAACGGGCCTCCCGGTACCATGTCACCGGGTGCGCCAATTGTCAGGAACACGTACGCGGGGAAGCAAACCGTCAAACGCGGAGCTCAGGGAGCAACGCAACAGAGAGCGGTTGGTGGTTACTGCCAGGTCCGAGGTTCGTAAGCTGTTCCGAACTCGCGCAGTCCTGGTTATTCACGCCGATCTCCGGCCTTGTGCTTCGCATTGATGCTGCAAAGACGGCGCCAGTTACACCTCAGATAAACGCTCATTCGAATCGCCGAAGTTGTCCAATCCTACGCCCATCATGTCCATCATGCGAAGATAGAGGCTCGCCATCTTGCGATTCGGCTTCTCCAAGTAATTGAGCGTCCTTCCTGTCTTGAGCTGGCCCCCAGCGCGGCCAACAATGGCCACGGGCAGCTGGCTGTTGTCGTGGCTACCGACGATCATACTAGAGCAGATCATGATCATGGAATTGTCCAACGCGGTACGTTCGCCTTCCTGAATTGCGTCAAGTTTGTCCGCGATGTAAGCCATCTGCTCGAGGAAGAACTGGTTGACCTTGAGCCAGTCGTCTGTGTCGGAGTGCGAAAGCAGGTGATGGATCATGTAGTCAACACCCAGGTGTGGAAAACGCAACGAGGAGTGATCGTTGTTGAGTTTCAACGTGCAGACCCGCGTTGTATCCGTCTGGAAAGCGAGGACGAGGATGTCGCACATGAGACGTATGTGCTGGTCGATATCTTGCGGCATGCCGTCGGGGGGACGTGGGATGTTGGGTTGATCAGTGGTCGGCTTCCAGCCCTGCAGACGCCGCTCCTTGCCGGCACGGTTGATGCGGCCCTCGACCTCCCGTACGGAGTTAAGGTACTCGTCCAGTTTGGCGCGATCAAAGTAGCTGATCTTCCCTCGCAAGCGTTTCGCATCCTCAAGTACGCCGTCTACGATCAGCTTGCCGCTCTTTGTCGAGGCGTTGTCCTTGAAAAGACGATCGAACGCAAGCGCCGGGTAGAGCTCAAGGGGGGTCGGTGTTGTTGGGCTGCTCCAGGAAATGTGAGAGCTGTAAAGCATCGAATATTCCCGGTGAACGGACGCGATCGACTTCTCGCAACCCAGCACCAGGCTCGGCACTTTGGTCTGATGACCGATCTTTTGCGCGATGACCTGGTCGAGGCTTGTACCCGACCGAATCTTTCCACCGGACGCCAACGGCGCACCGGAGAGCATGTTGCCCGTCTGCGAGCTGTGAATGTTGCCTTTGCGAGCTTCTTCGTTGTAGAGGCCGCGAATGAAGAGCAGCTTCTCTCGGTGCGGCTCGAGTGGCTTGAGAACCTTGCCGAGTTTGAGGTTTCCGCCTGCACCTTCGGCCCACCACTCTTTGCCGTGGAACCCATTGCCAGCAAAAAGGACCGCCAGCCGCACGGGAGCTTCGCTGCTATCCTGGGCGGTCGATTTCGGTTCGTCTCCCCAGACCGGAATCGACTCGAGCCATGGAAGTGCCATGCTGACCCCGACTCCGCGGAGTATCGTGCGGCGGGATACCTGATAGCGGTTCCGGTTCGAATCGGCCGATTGGTTGGTTGCTGTTGCCATGTCACCTGGCTTCTTCATGCGTGGACTCAAGACCACGGTGAAAGCGAAACTGCTGGCTGCCGACGATGGTCTCAACTGCCGTCGAAATGCGGTGGTCGTTTTTCCTCAGCTGCGTGACCATCTCATCAACGAGTGGCTGGTCGGAAAGCTGCACCGTTCGCCCCACCGCGAATCCCAACAGCTTCCGGCAGAACTGCTCGAGGAAATCGTCGCGACGGTGCGTCAGCAAATAGTTGCGTAGACCTTCAATGCCTTCGAACTGCACCCCGTCCCGGAGTCGCACTTTGGTGTCGACGGGCTTTCCAATCAGGTCGGTGTCACGGTAGCGGCCAATCGCGTCGAATGACTCGAGCGCAAAGCCAAATGGATCAATTCGCGCATGGCATTTAGCGCAGCTTGGATCGGCGACATGCCTCTCTGTCATCTGACGCACCGTGAGGCCCGTGCGGCTAAGGGCATCGGGAAGTTCGGGTACCGTGGCAGGTGGGTCGGGAAGTTTCTCGCCGAGCAGCGTCTCGACCACCCAGTTTCCGCGGAGCACTGGACTGGTACGGGTGGCGCCGGACTGTTTCGCTAGGATCGCTCCCATGCCGAGCACTCCGCCGCGCGACCGCTGCTTCATGCCGTCGACACGCTGCCAGCTATCTCCCGTTACGTCGTTGAATCCATAGTGCTCTGCGAGTGTCTTGTTCATGAACGTATGGTCGGCGTTGAGAATCTCCAGCACAGACCCGTCTCGTTGGAAAAGGTCCTCGAAGAAGTGCACGGACTCCTCGAACATGTCATGGCGCACGGCGGCGAAAGTTGGATATTGCTTTTCGTTTTTCTCGTCGTGCGAGCTGAACGTGCGGATGCCGAGCCATTGGCAGGCGAACTCGGTCGCCAGGGCGCGAACGCGGCCGTCCTTGAGCATGCGCCGCGTCTGGGTTACGAGTGCAGCCGGCTGGTGGAGGGTCCTGCTCGTGGCCGAGGAAAAGAGTTCACGGTCGGGTGTTGTCGACCACAAGAAGTAGCTGAGCCGGGTCGCCAGCTCGTAGTCCGTGACAGGGACGGATTCGGTTCCCGGGCCGGGTTGTTCGATACGGTAGAGAAAACCGGGAGAGACCAAAACACGCGTCAGCACACCACGCAGCGCCGCTTCGTGTCCCTCTTTTTGGGCACGAAGGTTCGCGTACATGGATCGGAGGGATTGAACTTCGTGTTGATCGAGCGGACGGCGGAAAGCCCTGGCCGCAAAGTTGACCAACGCGTGAATCTGTGCAGGGGCGGTCTCTTCCAGGTGTTTCTTGAAGGTCTCAGCCCGTTTCCGGATTGGCTCCTTGAGAGGCAGGAATACATGTGTGTCATTGCCCTGTGTCGAGAACTCGAGGAAAAGCGGATAAAACTCGTGAATCTTCAGGGCATCCTGGCTGATATAACGGACTTCCCGCCACAGCCGGTCGAGTCGCTCTCGTTCCTGCTCGGTGAGCAGCAGGCGGCGAAAGTGCTTGTCCTCACGGTGGTACATCACGAGGGTGATGACCTTGTCGATTGGCACGATGGTACGGCAACACATGGCGCGCGGAAACAGGGCACGGAAATCATCAAATGCCGCTTGCAATTGGTCATGACCAGGGTGGCCCGGCCGGACCAGGAATGGCAAGCCCGCTTTGAATCCCTTCACCGGGGTGCGACGACCATTGGCTGCCTCGAGCTGCACGAATCCAGTCGCGTTCCCGGAGAGCTCTCCCGAGACGGCAAATGTCCAACCGGTGGCGAATTCGGCGGGAATCGTGATGGCTAGCGAGTGCGGAATGTTCGTGACCAGGTCGTTGTACACAAACGCCGCCGGGTCGACTCCAAGGCCACGAAGCGAATCCGCGCCGCGCCGCCCTGCAGCGCCGAGCTTCTTGAAGGCTTCACGATCGAATTGTTTGAAGAGGGGCGAGTCGATGGCGCGGGTCTGGCGGTAGAGCCGACGATCGGCGTCGCTGACGTTTTCAACACGCTCACTGGCCAGGAGCGCAGCCACCGCTTTCGCGAGATTCGCTGCCTCGTCGATCTCTCCGGCGTCGATCGCAGTGCGCCAACGCGCGAGCAGGCAACCGGCGGGAAGTGTGACCTGGGACGGCGCGTCGGAGGTTGTCTCGCCAGTGTAGAAGTACCAGACCTGCGGGTTGCCCAGACTGTCCGCGTGTGGGTTGCCGGCATGAATGTCCGCTGATACGTCCTTGGCGAGATTCCAAGTGCGTGATTTACCTTTTTGCTCGGTAATCACCAGATCAATCTGCGTTTGATCGCTTGCGTGATTTGCGTCTCGAGGACCGACCCGGAGTGATAAGACATCGCCTGTTCGCACGACGTGCGCTTTCACTGCCGGAATTGTCACAGCCTGTCCGTCAGCCGCCACACCGCTTGCGAGGCGGGTTTCTCGCTCCCCTCGTTGCGCAACGAGCCACCATTCGACGCCGTTGCCACCAGCGTGCCGATCGATCACCAACGCCTCGATGTCAACCGATCCTGTAATCGGGCTCTTCCAGCCGACGCCAACGTACTGAGTTGGCGTCGGGTGAATGCCGACGGTTCGCGGCGGCACGTCGCCAGGGACTTTGGCGGTTTCGGTCTCGGACGAGTTAGCAATGATGTTCGGTGGGGTCGCTCCCCATCCCTTGATCCAGTCGAGACCCGCGACAGCGGTCTTCTTGTCCCTGATCAAACCTAGCACTTGGGTGGGATGGTCCGAGCCCACAGGGATGTCGAGGTAGTCGGTCCAGGCGGTGAGCAAGTCCGGCTCGAGGTCACGCGCTTTCGCCAGCGCTGCGACCGACTGTTGCTGCGCTGTTGCAGCGACGGCAACTGCGGCGAGGTACTCTTCCGTTCTGGCGAGGGTCACCCGCCGAAACTCGCTCACTCGGTTGAACCAGGGAAGCAGGTCTCTAAGAGGAACCGTGCCATAGTCCGCATGTTCGAGCCGCGCATCCTTCCAGATCGCCCGCCCTTCGGCGTTTCCGTCGCCGGCGTGCGCAATGAGCGAAAGCTCGGAACGACGAGCAGTAACTGGCGGAGTCAGGGCCAGTCGAAACTCCTGGCTGGCCGTGATGGGGGTGAGTGGTTGTTGACCAGGTGTGAAGAGCTGGCCAATGTCTTCAAGCGCGATCAGTTGATTCTGCCAATGTTTGATCCAGTCCACGATCGCGGCTGTCTCGCGATCGACGGTGTCCGTGTCGTCTGCCGACGCGGTTCGGAGCATCTCTTGGAGCTGTGCCAGGAGGGGCGAGGGGTGCTGGGCGGCGAGTAAGCGAGAGAGGTGGCCCAGGTAAATTGGATTCAGCCCGTTCGCTTTTGCGAGCACCCGGAAATAGTCCTGGTTCGTGAGCTTCTCGCGGTGCGCGATCAGTACCTTGATGTAAGGAGTCAGCGGGAGGTGGCCCCACCGGATGCGGCCGTCACGGTTGCCGCCCGTCATGCGAAGCTCGACCAGCTCGGTCTTATTCGCGTAGATGGCGAGGATCTGGTCGATGACTTCGTCCGTCTGGTCACGGCGCGCGGACGCCTTCGAGAACCGAAAGCCGTCTGGGAGGAACACGACATGCGCTGCAATCTCCTGGGCCGCAGCAACATACTTCTCGAAGAGGGCGGGCGACATCACCATCGATTCACCGGCATTCGTGAAGCCTTCGCCAGCTGCGCTGTCAGCCGGGAATTCCCGCGTTGCCCGGAAGTCGACGCCGGTCAGGTCGCGGATCGTGTTGTCGTATTCAGCGTTGCTTAGCCGCCGCATGATGACGCGGCCCGGGTCGCCTGCATTGGCGAGTGCCTCAGCATTCAGGTACGTCCGCACCCAGTTCGTTAACGTTGTCAGTTCCGCCGCAGCAAGTTGCTTGCTCGCTTTCGGTGGCATTTCGGCGTTATCGATCATGAAGAGCACTTTTTGCCAGACGCGGGGATTGCGTCGCGCGTCGTTCAGTGTCTTTAGGGCGTCGAGATCGAGATCACCCTCGGGCGTCTGGCTGTGGTGGCAGGGGACACAATACGCCTTGAGAAGAGGCCGGATTTGGGCAGCGTAGCGGGCTGCGATTCTCTGGAACGATTCTTTCTCCGCTGCGCCGAGGCCGCAGTTCACAGCCATGAGCAAACACAGCAGAAACACCAGCACCGTGGCGGCGGCTCTAGACATTGTGGCGAATCTCAGAAGGGAGAAAGACGCATTATCCCTTAAACAGCGGTTGCTGCCAATTGTGTGGTACCGAGATGCAAAAGCGAACCTTGGTGGTGCGAAATCGCTGCGGAAGTGCAGCATTTACCGGGGTGAACCCGCTAATCCAGCGGCGGGTGCGAGTTGGGTTGCCAGGCACACACCTTCGCGTCTGCCTCTCTATAAGTGCTTTGTGGATGCGACCACCGAGTGCTGCGGGAATGTGTTTGTTTCACCGTCGTACGGAGTGTGATACGCTCCACTACCAGGGCCAACTCCGTTTCCCATTGCAGTTTCCTTCGGATATGCGGGCATTTCACATGACAGGAATGAGACGACATATCTGGACACGGAGTATCCGGTTTCTATCTGTTGCTGGTTGCCTCTTTGTTGGCAGCGCAGTCGCTGCGGCAGCGGATGACAGGCAAGACTCGCCAAAGATGGCGCTGTTTGATGGCAAAGCCCTGCAGAATTTGGATGGGACTCCCCTTTATTGAAGGGTCGAAGACGGTGCAATCACGGGCGAAAAAGACTCTCCAGAAGACTCTCAAGCGAAGTGCCTACCTGCTCTGGCGTGGTCCGATTTTGGACGATTTCAAAATGACGTTCGATTTCCGCATCGTCGGCGGTAACAGCCGGGGCCACTTTCGGAGTCGTGAAACGGCAAAATGGCAAGCCGACGGCTACCAGGCGGTTGCCCAACCTGCCGCCTGTGCGGGGCCCGCAGCCGCTGTGCCATTGGTGATGCGCAGGTTGCACTCGGGCTGGGACTTGGCCGTTAACGATGCGAGTTATAACCTGTCGTGGGTAATTTACCCTCATTTGAAGCAAAGGAACGCAACGTAAGATGACCGAATACCCAGAAAAAACGTGTGAAATTGACCGCCTCGTGACACGCGAGAAACTGGTCGCGGCGGCATTGCAGGGGCGCAAGACACAGCAACGACGTGACGGCATCTACGGATATCCGGGAGAAACATTCCAACTCGATGGCGTCTCATTCATGATTCAAGACCTCCGGCGCCAACACCTTGGTGAGATGACTGAGGAAGATGCCCAGTGTGAAGGTTATCCCAGTATCGAAGTCTACCGGAACCTGATTCTCAGTATGCATCCAGGCATGAGTTGGGAAGCCGAGCACTCTGTCTGGGTACATGAGTTTGCCAGAGTGGACTGACGGACAACGCATCGAAACTTTCCCGGGTAATCGACCCCGGTGCCTTCCTTGAGCACTGCTGCGCAAGGTAAGGGGCCGACAAAACATCGCAGTCAATATCTTTCTCTTCGCGTCTCCGCCGTCGTACCGCTTGCCTGGTGGCACGCCGATTGAACGTCGTTGGCGAGGTTTGATGTATTTGCGGTTACTTTCTCGTCAGCCGTTTCGCGCGCGTCCGCTTGTAACCCGACACAGGCAGGGGTGACGCGTTATTCCGGCGCGCAGGGCATCAGGGGGTCTGGGCGTTCAGGAACTCTGCCAGCTTCGGCGTGCTGAGCGAGCGTGTAATGCGAAAGACGCCGGCCGGGCCATTGGGATGCCCGACGTAAATAAAGACGTGTTGCAGGCCGCGTTTTGTATCGACGACTGCACCGGCAGGATGGAAGCCATCGGCATCCGCATAGAATTTGCCCTCGCGGTCCATTAAACGGCATTCACGGCGCCATTGCCCGGTAGCCCAGTTCTTCGGATCAATACTCCATAACCAAAGTTGCATGTGGTGTCGTTCCGATCGAACCATTTCCAGACGGCCCGTCTCGGGATTGAACGAGAGGTCCACGGTGTCCACGAGTCGTGGGTCTACCAGGTTGGTTTGAGTGACGCGTGGTTTTCGGCCGGGCAGCCAGGTCATCTGGCGATGGGATCGCACCTGGTTCTGGTCGCGCGTGACGAAGAGGTACTGGTGATTGTGGTGCAACACAGCCGGTTCGTATTGTTTGAAACCAACCGGGTGCTCTTCAGTCTGCCAGGTTTTTCCGCCATCACGGGAGCGGAGGGCCACAAGTTGCTTGCTGTACTTGTGGTATTCGTCGACCTCTCCGAACCAGTTGCCGAATACCAACAGGCCGTGTTGTGGATCGTCCACGATGCGCGGACCGATGTTGATGATTGGGTGCGCGAAGGTGTCCTCTCGCAGCGCCTTGGAGAAATGTTTCCAAGTGTGACCTGCATCGTCGCTGCGAAAAACACCGTGATTGTTTACCGCGATGACATTGCCATCGCGTGTCGTGCCGATGGCGTGAAGGTGCACCTTGTACCCAAGTGGCGATTTGTTGGTGGGGTCAAATTTCGCCCGATGCGACAGCGGGACGATGCCACCGCGAACGCGATCCTCGGGAGTCATGCAGTTGCGTAGATCATAAGGCCGCGACCACTGTTGGCCGCCATCCGTACTTCGCAATACCACGCCGTAGGACATCTTGTCGCTTGGTTCACCGGCGCCATCGCGTCGGTGACCTGGGATGCGACGATGCATGACGAGCAAGGTGTCCTTGGCCATTGTCGCCACTGGCCAGCCGTAGTGGTTGCAATCTCCTGGAGGATTTACGGGAAGGTGGACCGGCGCTACCTCAATCAAACCCAGTTCTTCCCCCTTGCGCCAAACCGAGAGCTGTGATTCGGTTACACCCAATAACTTGCGTGCGAAAGGATCCATCCCTGTGGTGCGCGCGGGCCTCGCTTCAGCTGGTTCCACGAGCAGGAGCTTGCCTGGTTCGAGTGAGCAATAGCCGGTTAACTCAGGTCCAAATTCAATATGGACGTCATCCAGCGCACCTTGGTCGGCTTTGTCCACCACCAGTTTCCAATAGCCGTTGGAATGGCCACGACAGTCGATAGTCTGTTGATCGATAGGCTGCTCGACTGTGCGCAGGGCGGCAACCGACCGGTTCTGTGGGTCAAACAGTGTCGCGACGGCCGTTTCGCCCGGGGCGCCAGACCGCATTGTCAGCGTGAAGGAATTAACTTCAGCCGAGACATGGAAATAGAGGGGCGTGGTGTACGCTCGAAGATGTAGGTTTTGGCGGCCGTCGATCGCGTAGGCTGCGTCGTGGATTTGCAGCATATAAAAGCCGGGGCCAGTCAGGAAAAGGTGGTACGTCTCACCGGCGGTTGCTGGGAAATGAACGTCGGTTTCGTCTACCAAAGATCCACGAACTACTTGCCTGCCCTCCGAGTCGTAAAGGGCGTATGTCAGGATCTTCGTAAGTTTACGGTTGCGGTTGAAGAGGCGGATGCGAAGCCGCTCACTAACCTTTGGCTGGATCACAATATGCTGATCGTCGCGGAGTTCGTAGCGACGCAGGGGTTCTGCGGTCTCGGGCATGTCAACAAGAGGGTGAACCGTGATCGGCTCGGAAAGGACTTGTTGTATGTTCTTGGGGTGCGTGATTTGCGTTGTCGAGAAAGGCTCAGGTGTTTCCCGTTTCGCTTTCCAGAATGCGTACCTGCCTTCGACGATCGCTCGATTGCTGCGGGCGAACCATCGGAAGTAGTTTGGGTGTGTGGTTTTGTATTGCGGACCTTCGTAAAAAACCCAATAGCCGTCCACCTTCTCGGAAATCATGGCCGCGCTGCGGCCGCAGAACTCAGGGTCCGTGTGCTTGAGGACCGGATCGATGCCGCTGATATACATTGTATGGGGAAGGTCAAACTCTCGGTTGGCATTGAGTTTGGTTTCCAGGTACAAGCGATTTGATAGCAGGCCTTCTTTGCTGGTCATGGCGCCGGGGGGTCTACCGTACGTTCTCCAATCCGCGATGACCATCGGCGCCTGTTTGGTGGCAAGTTCCTGGGCGACGGCTTTCTGGATGAACAGCGACTCTACCGGTGTGGGGTAAACGAAAAGCTGGAAACGCGGGTTCACGGCGTCGATTGCCTGCCGTAACGCACGGCACTTCGTCCGCCAGCGGTCGATCTGGAAATCTGCGAACTTCTGATGTAGACCTTGTTCGGCCAGCCATGCGTGCCGATCCTTTGGCGCGACGGCAATCGCTTTCATGTTCTGCGCGGCGATGAACGCCTGAAAGATGATGTCATCGTAGGAGAGGTCGTATGCCGCACTCTTGCCCTTGAAATAGTTTTCGAAGTCGAGGAAGACGCCGATCATGGACTTCTCCTCGGCGCTGATCTTTGCGTAGCCGACAATCAACCTTGTCCACCACTGCCAGAAGGCGTCAGCGTTCGGGCTGTACATCCTGGACTCGACGCCGTTTTCCCAGATCATCCGCTTGTTATCGCTGTTCTTGTAATAGGCGTGCAGCGTCCCACGCAGCCAAGGCATGTAGCGGATGCCATGCTTTTGGGAACGCCTGGCAACGTCCCGAACGCGAGCCAGGTCTTCGCCGCCGTATCGGGGCACAACTACGTTAAATCCGGCATCGCGTATCTCCCGGATATATTCATCTTTCATTCTCCAGGTTTTGCTGTCTGGACCCTGCTGCATGAGGACTTTGTCTACCAGCACTCGGAACTTGTCGGTACGACCGAGTTGCCGAGAAGATGGCATGTCGCCCTCTTCGCACAGTCCCAAACTTCCCCACGCCAGCAGGAACAGGCAAACGCTGGTTGTGCGGTAGTGCTTCATGGTTGATTTCTCCAACACGTGTCCAGCCAATGGTAGCGATGTCGCGTCACACAACGTGTGGCAATGCGCAGCCTTGGGTTACTCACGTTACAACTGATGACTGGGTTCATTGCCGTTGAAGGTCCCTGTCGTCGTACCACAATCGTGACGGCGGCGGACGCAAGAGACAAGGTGCGTCACCTTTTCTGCGTCTGACCTGTCCAGCGAGGGGGCAATTTCCACCAAACCTGTTGGAATGTATCGGTCCAGCTAAAGCCATCTGGAAAAGCTTGTAGCACACGCGTTTGTCCAATATTCTACTGCAGTCCTGCCAGATCTCGTCAGGGTATCGGGTCGGTCATTCCCGATTGGATGATGCAGGTCTGCTGTAAATTTCGAGCCGCGACGGGACATAGAGCGGTACGTTCTGGCCGAGCGGTGTCATGCTGCGGAGTGTATCGCCCAGCCACTCCTGCCGGTACTCAACGTCGCCGATGATTTCAGTTGTCAGCGTTCTCTCCAGCGGAAAGGTGAGCGTAATCGGGGTGCCAGCAGCGAGCGGACGGATGACGGCATACGCTCCTTCAAACCGTGGTGCTATGTCCTTTCCAGACGCCGTGATCTTGAGACTCTTTCGCTTGACTGATCTGGGAATGCGCACGCGGAGGGGCACCGTGCGATGGATGATGAATTCGACAGTCCCCTTTGCTGGTAGATGGGAGCGAACCTCGATTTCTGGCCGCTTTTGTGAAAACAGCAGGTGGACCGTGATGCCTTTGAAGGCAACGTCAATCGTGTTGTCCCATGCATCCTTCAGCGCGTGCATGCCCCCTTCGGCAAGGTCCACAGCCAAATGCGGATACTTCGCGTCGATCAGATCGTTGGGGAACGTGAATGCAAATCCACCAACCGCGCGCTCGGCGGCGTTGGTGTACACACGCTGCTCACTGTCGGCGGGCAGATCGGCACGTGGTACGGATTGGGCTAAAGACGAATCCAGATGCTGGCTGGCCAGTAAATGGTTGCGAATGCCTATTTCCGCTTCGTCCAGATACCTCGGGTCGATTTGCCGCCCTAGCATCAGGAGCGCTCGGATCAGGTCACCCGTGCAATTGGCTTCGCCGCGGACGGTTGCTCCTTCGGCGACGTGCGCAAAAGTGGAGCGGACGGAGTAGACAGGCCCATCGATCATTCGTTGTCCCGCCCGAATGTAGCCAGGCTGATCGGTTTCGATTCCAAACTCAATTAGATTGGCGATTGTGCCCAGGATGGAATGATTGTGAGCCGGTGCCGGAAACGTTTCCTGCTGGTTGCACCACGTGGTAAACAAATCTGCGAGTTGCTGCGCTACCTGTCTTCCGGTCTCGTCGTCAAATGTTCGGTTGTAGTCAAGGACCGCGTCGAGCATGCGGCCGTGTAATTGCGGGTTGGGTGTGAAATCGTCCCTCGCAAGAAGCTTCAGACACGCTGCGATCAAATCGTTTGCCAGCTGACGCGACCGATCATCTGAGCGGTGTCGGACCAGGCCGACAAGGCCAAAGAGCACTTCACGCTGACTGTGCCAGTCAATTTCCTCGGACTTGCGACAGTACTTGGGGAAGTGTGCAAAGTGATCCTCTGGCGAGATGCTTTGATGCAGAAGTTTGCGAAGTGCAGCGACCTGTGAGTCGTCCTTGATTTGCTGCCCCGCCATTTCTTCCCATAAAAAGATGGTATGCAAGAGCCGGCCCACGCAGTGGGGGACGTCCCACTCGCTATGATCCATATGCGCCGGAGCGCCCCAGACAAAGTTTGCGTAGAGAGGCCGGCCCTCCGCGGTTTCATGCAAGACGCGGGTAGCATAGTTTACGGTCAGGTCAGCGTGCCAGCGCAGGTCGACTCCAACAAACTGGTGCGGTGGGAGTCGATTCATCATTTGCCGTACCTGGCTTAGCCGCTGCGCATCAAGTGGCGCGGCATCGTCTCGGGAGGGATCAGCTGGTGACGACGCGGCGATGCAAAACAGAATGCAGAGCGTTAGTGGGTATCTTGGCTTCACAGGCATCGCTTTGATATGAATTGTGCTGTTCCTCGTGAGGTCGCCTTGTCATTCCGCCAGACCTTGTTGCCGTAACATGTTGTTACGATAACACTCTGTGATACTGAGAACCAGCTCCTGGCGGCTACCGTCGAGGCGGAAGAAAAGCAAGAACGAGCGGGGAAATGTCAGCAGCCGCTTCGCAGGTCTGCCGGGTGGATTGACTGTCAGTGCCAGTAGTGCGCACGACGAACGCGGGGAATCTGTCAGTGTTTCTGTTTTCCAGGAATGCGGGGTTGGATTGACCTGTGTCAGGACTCCACGCTGCGGTACCATGCCAACGCTCCGTCAGTGTTGTCGCTCTGGAAATGAGTTTCTGTCCATGCATAAGCAGATTTGGCATCCGTGGTTGGTGTTGCTGTTTAGCGCGACGACCTTCTCCGCCGCTCAGGAAGCGACGTCTTTCACGGCAGCCCCGCGGATGGTGGCGAGCGCAACGCAGCCAGCACCTTCGCCAGCCTCCGCCGGTGTCCTGGAGGTGATTGAACGCCCAGTTCCGCGACCGCAAAATCTGGCCAGGTTGATGCGTCCGACATTTTCGATTGCGTCTGAGTGGCAGACTGAGGACAGCGGTGTGAGCCTTGCGTCGTATGCAGGCAAGATGCAAGTGCCGACTTATCCGGTCTTTGGCCCCCCGCCCCCGTTCGTCGATTTCAGTTTCAAGTACACGGATCTCAATGTCCCAGCGAGTTTGGACTTGCCAGACGATCTTTATGACTACGCGCTGGGTCTTTCCTGGATGCGTAAATACAACGATGAGTGGTTGTTTCGATTCATGTTCAGCACGGCCATCGCCACAGACGGAGAAAACACGGCGAGCGATGCGTGGCAATTTCGCGGTGGCGGGTTTGCCATGTACCGACGGAATGATCAGCTTACCTGGATCTTTGGTGCATTGGCGTTAGGGCGAAATGACATCCCCGTAGTTCCGGCGGCGGGAGCGGTGTGGCAGCCGCATCCTACTTTGCGATTTGATCTCACATTGCCCCGGCCGCGAATTGCAATACTCGTCAGGGAAAATGCACTGCGGCAGCAGTGGGGGTATGTTGGTGGTGGGTTTAGCGGTGGTACCTGGGCTTACCAGCGTGCCAGCGGCGTGAATGACCAGCTTACGTTTCGCGACTGGAGGCTCGTCTTGGGGTGGGAGTCAACACCACGCATCAAGCCGGGCATGCCGTTCGCGCGCGGGCAAAAAATGAATATTGAGATGGGCTATGTGTTTGCCCGCGAATTCGAGTTCACCAGCGGAGTAGCGGATGTCAAGTTGCGCGATGCAATCCTGCTGGGAGGCAGCTTGCACTTCTAGCAAACGGTTTTCTTTCCCGGAGCACACCGGACATTTGCCAGTAAATCCTGCGCAGGATGTGGCGCGGCAGCCACTGTAGTATCCAACTCACCGGGACCGTCACGGATCACGACTTGCGAACGAGATGTTGGGGACCGCAATGGAAAAAGATTCCCACATGGACCGCGTGCACGTTCCGACGGCGGTGAAGATCATGTGTCTGCGATTCCTGATCGCGCCGCCGCTGGAGTCTGGATCCATGAATTCGTTCAGACGCAGTCTGAGCATTGGCTGATCGTTGACAACGCTCTCGAGCGGGCGATTCCTTTCTGACGTGGACGATCTGGAGCTACTTTTCGTTTTCCTGTTCATTGCGGCAACGTTGATCCGCGTTGAACGGCACCTGTTCTGGTGTTTCGTCCGCTCGGTTATTTTGGCCTCGATGATCGGTTAGGGGGGGCTTACCCCGGTCAGTTTCGATCGCCCAGATCCGCCGCTTGCTGATGGCTGTCGCCTGCCCGCCCGGGCGAGGAGAACCCCGTTGCATTACCTCTCGGCGGTCCTGGGCAGGAGCCACAGATCATGCTGTGATCAGAGCCTTATGGGTCAGGGTGGTAAACAAGGAGGCTGGAAGGTGACTAGCGTGATGAACGCGCTGGGCGTGTCAACCATTCGAGGTCGAACCGCGCAAAGGTAATACGTTCGTAAACCCAATCGCCGCCCTCGTAGAGCAGGCCGACGGATCCGTCGGGCAGGGAAACGAGGCAGCAATAAGCGCTCGGCCCGGGGTGAATCGACTTTGCGACCGGCCAGGTGCTGCCATCGTCGTAGCTCATCCGAACCGTCATGTTCACACGGTTTTGAAAGGTCGCGGCGGCGTTGGCGAACAAAATGGGGTTTTTGTCATGCCCTGGCTGCCGAAATGGGTGTTGCAGGATGGATGCCTGGCAGGCTGTGTCGAGCAGGGCAACATCTCGTACTGGTTCGGTCCATGTCTGGCCTCCGTCTCGGCTGATGGAATAGTAGCGGCAATGGGGCTCCTCCTGGGGCCTCTGGTTGCGCGTGTCCAGCCGCAGACTGCCATCGGAGAGCTCCACGACCTGTGTTTCGGTGCTCTTGCTATCAACTCGGCCACCGGCGTGCCAGGTTTCCCCGTGGTCGTCACTGTAGACGATCATGGCCCTGCTCTCTAATTCCGGTCCGATCCCATAAGGAATCACCAATCGTCCATTGGTAGTCTGGATGCCGGCGCCGGGTCCAGTTTTCTTCCCGATGTCGGTTTTTACATCCGTAATCTGCTCGGTAATGTCAATCGGCGGAGACCACGTGAGCCCGTCATCGGTGCTCTTCGTGACAAGGGTGCGAATGACGCCGTATCGCTTGCGCGCTTCCCACTGTCGGATCTCGACGGGGCCATCGGGGAAGAGGGTTACAAAAAAGAAAATGTCACCGGTGATGGCGTCGGCGACGGGGCAGACATTGGCATACGCGTCCGTATCCTGCTGGGCTTCCAGAACGAGCTGCATGGGGCCCCAAGTCTGGCCTCCATCGTGACTGCGTTTCAGGACGACGTTGGTACGTGAGCGATCCGCTCCCACCCGTCCCTCGCAAAACGCCAGCAGCGTCCCCTGTTTCGATACTACGATTCCCGGGATACGCATGTTCTTATAGCCCTCCTGGCCGGCGCGAAAGACGACGGTTTGCCTCAGCGTGCCAGGTGCAAAGTCGTTGTCGAGGACAAGTACACCGACAGCAGACGCCCCAACGGTCTGGAAGTACGGGTCGTTGCTGGTAACCGCATGAACAATGGCAATTGCTCGGTCGTCATCAGGTCGTGCGTCGTCTACCGCGGTGACAGTTATGGTGCGGGCGGCCCAATCATCTGGGCCAAATATTCTGTTGACGGCAACGCCTGGCCCGGCGCCGAGGTCAATGTCGCTGGTCCTGGGAGTGGCGGTAACGGTCACAGGATGAGAGGGCGCGCGGCTGAGCGCGATCTGATATGAGTCGGAGGTTGTGCCTTGTTCGGCCACTTGGGTATCGCCGTCCGACTCGACGATGGCAACCCGCGGGGGGATCATCGTACCTGACATGCGGAAGTCGCTCTCTGGCCAGAGTCCTGAATCCTCTCGGTTCATCATGATGGCTGCACCGTGGTAAACCGCTGGCCCATTACATCTGCGCAGCGAAAAACTCAGCGTAAACTCGGTTTTGCCAGCCACCAGGGCGTCGATCTGTGAATGGGCATACAGTCGTTCCACATCAGGGGCCGGTACATCGCCTTTATAGTTGTCGCTTTGAGGCTGGTTCGGGTCCTCATCTACCGACTGGTGATAGTAAATCATCGTAGTGCCTTCATCCGTCGTAACATCAACCTGCACGTAACCGTCGTTCCCACCGGTAGAGTTGATTAGCGTTCCGAAATAAAGACTGCACGTGACCAAAGGCTGCGCAAAAGTGAAGGGGATATCGAACGTGGCCTCACCGGCGGTCTCGGCGGTGGTCATTCTGTAGCCCTTGGCAGGCGCCATGATGGTCGCCATCGGTATCGCGCTACTTGACGACGCGCCATATTTCGCAGTCGCGTAAGGAACGAACTGGGTCTCGGGAATTTCAATCGCCCAGTTTCCAGTCGCATCACCGCTGATCTCAGCGAGCCTCACGTCTCCGGCCGCCGAAGTGGCTTGTGCGTTCTCGGGGGACGAGTTTGTGCCGGTGTTTCCGGGTGCCGAAGGCCTCGGCTCTTTCCTGCCGGGAGAGGTGGTTTCCACGGGTTCGCATCCGGCATAGCAGGTCATTGCAGCACAGCAACAAATGGCCAATAAAACCTTGCCTGGACTCATCGGAAACCGTCCTTCCCTGTTGCCCTGTCGTTGCGAGGGTTCTCTAATTTTGGCCGAACTCATGGTCTTCCGCCGTTGTCAGAGAAGCGATACCATTCCCACCATTGGTGGCAGAGCAGCAGCCGTGGCGCGTGCGGTCGCTGCGGTTGGCGTATTCAGTCGCTATCAATATAGATGTTTGCGCAGCGGTGTGTGCCCTCGGAGATTTCTGGAGTCGCGGTTGCGAGCAGCGGGTCGGTGCTGAAGCTACGACCTGACGGCTTCGGTGGTACATTACGGCAGGCCTGCTTCAGTTCGCTGCCGTCCGTGTCGGGGCCGGCGGTCTCTCGACGCAGCTTGAGCGGTAGGGGACGCTAGAGTTGATTTTGTCAGCTCGGTCATGGGATCAAACTGGATTGGCAGTGGGAACTCGAAATCAAGGTGGGAAATGCGTCGGAAACTGGTGCATCTTTTGACCGTCGGAACGTTCGTCCTGTTGGCGAGTTCGAGCGGCACCGTTGCAGGTGAGGTACTCCTTTCAAATGGCAAGCCCGACCCCGCTTATAACAAGAACGCGATGCAGGTTTGGCTGCGTGCTGATGTCGGCGTCACGGTTCGGGACGGCCGGGTTGCGCTTTGGATGGATCAGTCGAAACATGGCCATCATGCGAAACAAAGTGATGCGGATGATCAACCGCGACATGTACCGAGTTCACGCAGTGGCAGAGATGTCATCCAGTTTGGCGGCGACGGCGAGCACCTGAAGTTCGCATCGGGGTTTGGCAGTACCTTCGATGGAAGTTTTACCGTGTTTGCAGTGGTCGCGCCGGACGACGGCGACCCAGACCGTGACGACGTCTGGTTCGGACTGGTCGAGAACAGTACAGATAATCGCGTCATCCTGGCCACAGATGGAAATAGTGATGCGTTCGCCGCACTTTACAAGGCCGCTGGCAACTCCGATAACACCATCGTCGCTCCCAATCCGTTTTCGGATGGCCCAGCGCCAGGACCTGTGCTGATATCCTGGGTCGTTCGATCTGGAGGCCTCCACGAGGTTTTTATTAACGGTCATCCCCAAGCTGCGGCTGCGATCAAAGGGGATGCCGATAACAGCCGGTTCATCAGTGGCACAAGAATCGCTTGTCTCGGTTCGGCGCAAAATAGCGACGGCTCACTTTTTCCGAGTGCTGCAACGAGTTTTGCTGGCGGGATTAGTGAGTTTTTGCTTTACGACGGCGCGCTAGGATCGCGCGAACGCGAGGCAGTCGAGGACTATTTGCTCCAAGGGCGCAAGTTGATTAGTGCGCCGGTGCGCATCTCGACCTCGCCGCAACTATTTGTCGATGACCACTTGATTGAATCCTCGCCAGGTCTGCGGCGAACGGTTCACCAGTGGGAACGGCACCCTGAGAACCCGGTGCTGCGTCCTGATCAGCCCTGGGAGTTCGGCGGTAAATACATCAGCACGCACGGCAGCGTGATCTATGACCAGGAGGAGAAACTTTTCAAGGCGTGGTATTGGACGTTGAATGATGAAGACTCGCTCGTACCCACCAGCCAGATCAAAGCGATGTGCTATGCGACTTCAACGGATGGAATCCGTTGGAAGAAACCAAATGTGGGGCAGTTTGCGTTTCAGGGTTCCAAGGCCAACAACATCGTGATGGCTAGTTCTCGAGAGCAGCTGCGTAGCTTGCCAGCACTGTTCACCTACGGAGCGATCAAGACACCCTGGGACCCGGACCGGAGTCGCCTATACAAAACCTGTTTCTACGAGCGTCCGCCCGGCGTTGCGTACATGAGCGGTAGAGATGGTGTGTGGAGTGCGACCAGTCCTGATGGAATCCGTTGGAACAAGAGCAAGATGCTGGTCATGCCGGCGATGGGCGACACCGTGGGTTTCTTTTATGACTCGATTCATAAGCGATACGTCTGCTTTGGCAAACGCTATACCGATCGTGGCCGTTCGCGATTTCAAAGTGAAAGCAACGACTTTGTGCATTGGACAAAACCGCGGTTGATCCTCAAGACCGACGACCAGGATGACCAGCCGTGTGATTTGTACAACAACACCGCTTTCGTCTGGGGGGAGATGCTTTTGGGTTGGTTGCAAGTCTTCTATCAACACGAAGATCCTGACAAGCACCGTCTCGTTTTGGAGTTGATTTACAGCCGTGACGGACTGAATTGGAAGCGGATGCCCAGACGAAAGCCCGTTCTGGACGTCGGTCCCAATGGCAGCTGGGATCGAACGAACCAGTCTCCGGCAATCGGGTCGCCGATCGTTGTCGGCGAGCGCATGTACATGTACTACTCGGGAGACACCAGATATCACGGACCCTACAAGGGCGGGGATCTGGGAGAGGTTCACGGCCAGATTGGACTGGGGACGTTGCGCCTCGATGGGTTCGTGTCGATGGACGCCACACCGCGTGGTGGTGTGTTGACCACCAGATTGTTGCAATTGGACACGGTGGCCGAATTGGATGCCGCCATCCGGCTGGTTGTGAATGTTAAATCTGATAACGGACACTGCCGCATCGAGCTGCTCGATCAGGCAGGACTTCCCATCGCGGGTTATGGCAAAGACGACGCAAGCGACCTTGTCATGGACTCCGTCAGCGCGGTCGCCAGCTGGAATGGCAAGGCAGACGTTCGCCAGTTCTTGCAGAAACCGGTTCGCTTGAGGTTCCACCTGCAGAATGCGCGCCTTTATAGCATTCGCTTTAAAGGCTGTGCGGCGTCTGACTGAAGAGGCGAGTTGCTGCGGTGCGGAAACGGGCACCGGCGGTGTTTTCGGTCGGGCTGCGCCGTCGGTCGATCGTGTTCGTGCCAGGGGCAAGCGGCGGTGGGACTGCCGGTAGCCAGTCAGACCGCAAAGAGGGTACGCAGTGGTTCCCCTTCTGCCAGACGGTAGGGCCGCTGCTGGTGGTCCCGAAATAGCATTGTGTGGTCGATGCCGAAACGCCAATAGAGGGTTGCCGCCAGATCGGCCGGTGTGACAGGGTTGGCAGCTGGATACGCACCCAGTCGGTCGCTTTCACCGTAGACGCGCCCTGGGTGCAGGCCGCCGCCAGCCAGGACCACCGAATAGCAGTCAGGCCAATGGTCCCGGGCGCCGTACTTGTTGATGCGTGGTGTACGACCGAACTCGCCCATGGCGATCACCAGGGTGGAGGCCAGCAGCCCCCTTTCGTCGAGGTCACTCACGAGTGCTGAGAGCGCCTGATCCGCTGGCGGCAAAAGGGTGTTCTTGAGGGGAGAGAAATTGTCAAAGTGCGTATCCCAATTGCTGCCACTGCCGCCGTTGAACTGCCGATGGTTGACGTTAATGAAACGCACCCCCGATTCGACGAGCCGGCGAGCGATCAGGACGCTTTGCCCATGTTTGTGATGTCCGTAACGAGCACGTGTACTGGCGGACTCTTGCGAAAGGTCAAATCCGGTCCGCAAGGCGTCCGAGCGCAACAGGTCAAAGGCGCGTTGGTAATTGCGTCCGGCGGCCGCGGCGTCTGCGTGGCGGCCTAGTGAGTTGGCGTGGGTGTTGTAGACCTGTTGCAAGGCAAGGCGTGTGCCAATGCGATTGGTGGACATGTCATGGGGTAGATCGAGTTGCCTGACTCGAAAAGTCGCGGCGCTGGGGTCGTCTGTGATTTGCAACCGACCATGCGCGTTACCCAGAAATCCGGGCGATTGCCCAGGCAGTTTGACCGTGCGATACATCACGTGTGGCAGTGCGACGTGTGGCAACCGTTCCGGATCGCGCCGTTTGAGATAGCTCAGTACCGCGCCGTAATTGGGGAAGCTGTTGGCATCGTCTACCAGGAAGGTGACGTCTCCTTGTGTCGGTGCACGGCCACATAACGCTTCTACGGCAGCCGCGTTGTGGTCACGCATCCGGTGGTGCATGCTGCGGATGATGGTCAGTTTGTCCGCGATTTGGGCTACCCGCGGAAGATGTTCGCAGATGCCGAGACCCGGGACCCTGGTCGCGATCGATCGAAAATCTCCCCGCACTTCGCTCGGTGCGTGCGGTTTCATGCCATACGGCACCTAAACGGCTCCGTGAATCTATCGACCCCTTGAAAACCAGTAATCAAACGCATAGTGTCGGCGGTTCGCTCCTCTAAAAAAACCGGGGCTTATGGCGGCGCGCCGCCATAAGCGGGGAAACTTCTGTTGTTTCATAGGGGAACGTGTGTCATGTCTGCAAAATTGTCTCAGCCTACGCGCCGCAGTCGCAAGTCTCGAAGCCTGAAATATCAGCACCACAAGAGACGCAACCGGGGCACGATTCGTTACCCACGAGGCAGGCACCATAAGCGCTATGAGGAGTGGTTGCCGGGGGAATACAACTCCCCAGAGTCACGCGCCGCGTTTGAGCGTTCGCTTGGGTACTATCTGACGTTTGGGGACGTACCCCCGTGGGTGATCGGCGACGACGTGGCGCCGGAGCCAGGGCCCGATAGGGACGGCCCTATAGGTGACCGCATGACAGTTGCGGAGTTGTGCGACAAATTCACGGAGCGCCGACAGCGCGAATACTCCAAATGGGAGTGGGCCAGCTTTTGCACGGCTATGGCGCGGCTCTGTTACGTTGTCGGCAGCCGGCCAGCTAACTCGATCACGGTGCCCGATCTTGAGGACGTGCGTGAATTGTTTATTCGCGCCGATAATAATCTGACCACGATTAACGGACAGATCACCAGAATCCGCGCAATTTTTGGGTGGGGGAAAGATCGGGATTACGTAGAGCGGCGCGTGTGGCTGGACTTGCGGGCGCTGAAACGACTGCGCAAGGGCGCGAGGCCCGCAAAGAAGGTGGACCCGGTTCCAGAGGAAGACTACCGCGCAACCCGCGATCATCTGCCGCTAGAGGGTCAGTACATCATCGACGCGCTCTGGCACACCGGCGCGCGTTCCGGTGAACTGTTTAAGCTATTGGTGGGCGACGTTCAGAAAGTGCGGCCGGATTTGTGGATTTACGACCTTGGCGACGCCCACAAGACGGCGCACCACGGACACCAACGGATTGTCTATTTTGGGCCGGAGGCTATCGCGGTGCTCGAGCGAGCTATGAAGGGCAAAAAGAAATCTGAGCACGTATTTACCAGGCCACACGTGCCGCTATCGGCTCGCGGCGGACGCGCTGACAGCGGCGGGCGCCCGTGGGACTCCGGAACCCTACAGAAGCGGATTAGGCGGATTTGCAAGCGTGAGGGGATTCCGCGTTGGTTCCCGCATCAACTACGGCACGCGTTCGGTACACGGACATTTAACGCGCCGGGAGGCTCCCACGCGGGGACGCAAGCCCTGCTAGGGCACGCCAGGTCTACGACTACCGAGCGCTACGCGAAGACGACACACGCCACAGCCGAAGCCATGGCGCGGCGTTTTGCCTAGCCGATTTTTTTGGCCCTTCTCTGGAAATCCGCATCGCTCCTGGATCTCCTCGGGAGTCGGGTCCGGACGTTTTGCGTATTTCATCCTGCGCCCTCCAATAAGGTGACCGCCCTGGAGCAAGCCCAGGGCAGTGTACGTCTTCCGCCCCTAGTGTTTTCAAGGCGGCCACCTGTTATGGGGAAAACCTCGCAACCGGACCGACCAGGCACCGGCGACAACTCGAGGCCTCCATAACACCACCGGTCCGGAGCATGGTCAGTGGTGGTTACTCCCTCTACGCAGTGCCGGCAGCCGGCGCCTGGTGAAATTCAGAACCGAGCACCGTTGCCGATTGGGTGACCGGCGCCACACTGGCCTGGCTTTGCAGTGCTACCGCGAAATCAATCACAGCATTCTGCGTTCCACGGTCGACCACGCATCGCACATAGCGTTGTTGTGGTTGATTGATTTCGGCAAGAACAATCTTGTCATCATCAGAGTCAGCAACAGTGATTGCAGTGCCCGTCAAATCAGACCAGGCACTATCATCGTCGCTGCCCTGGATTTTCACGGATGTAACAGCACTCGCTGTGATCGCACCAAAACCGATTACAAATGTGCAGGCGTCGAAACTTTTCATATCCACGGAAGATGAGTTCTGGTCGCTGGTGCCCGCCGCCACGGCGTCGAGTACCCGAGTGAATTTAATTCCACGTGATACGTTCATTGTTTGGTTCTTTCATTTCTATTTCTGTTTATTTGCAGTTCAACAGCGGCGCCGCTAATTGTCAGGCAGTCACGCCACTGAGCACCGTAAACCATGTCGGCCGCAGTAGGGCCACATCGACTCGCATATAGGCCCTGACGTGCCGCAGCAGCTG
>PBOG01000267.1 GCA_002724245.1 Planctomycetaceae bacterium | reverse complement strand
TCCCTGTTGTGGTTGTCCCTGTTGTGGTTGTCCCTGTTGTGGTTGTCCCTGTTGTGGTTGTCCCTGTTGTGGTTGTCCCTGTTGTGGTTGATCCTGTTGTGGTTGATCCTGTTGTGGTTGATCCTGTTGTGGTTGATCCTGTTGTGGTTCCGGCGCATCCGAGTCGTTTGGCTGTTCATCGGTGGCGCGGGAGATTTCACTTTCCAGCTGGTCCTGAAGATCACGGACCTCGTCGAGCGCACGACGTAGACCGGAGGTTTCATCGCCCAGGACACTCTCGGCAGCCTTCTCGACACCCTCCTCGAGCTTTTCAAGTTCACCTCGAGCGACTTCCTCAGCGTTGCGGGCATTCTCCAGGAAACCCTGTTTGATCAACTCCCGAGTCGAGCGCATCGCATCCTGTAATCGTCCTTGCCGTGTGTCGCGAAGTGTGTCGTAGAGTTGATTGGACAGGAGCGGTTCTGTCTCGTCAGCTTCTGTAATCGTCTCTTCCATGCGTTGGAGTAGTTTGTCGATGTCGGCCTGCTGTTCGGCGAGCTCCTCCTCGAGCTGGTCACGTTGCGGAGTCTCGCGAAGGGAACGTGACTTGGGTTCATCGAGTGATTTCAATTCGTCGGCAATGGCCTGCTCGTTTCGCGTCAGTTCACGCGCATCTTCGCGCATCTGTTTCATGGCATCGGAGAAACGTTCAGCGGTGGACTGGCGGAATTCTTCCCGGAGCTCCTTGAAGTCACGCTCGGCGCGGGTCGCCGAGGCTGCTGCCTGTGAGACTTGTCCGTCCTGAAGTGCTTCCGATGACTGCGTCAAATTCTGGCGAGCGTCTTCGAGCTGTTGTTGGGCCTCGGCCATTCTGGGTAGGTTTTCGGGTTGCTGCATACGGCTGCTGAGTTCATCCGTGTCGCGGAGGATTTCTTGTTGTTGATCTCGTAACCGCTGCAGCTGTTTCTGGATTTCCTCCTGCTCCTCTTCGTTAGCCGCCTCTTGTAACGCTGATTGCATCTCCTTGATGCGATCATTGAGATCTTCCTGACGCCGCGCAAGTTCGCGGAGACGATTGAGGATCTGCCGGTCTTCGCGCTGCTGGCTATCTTCCTCGGTTTGTGGTTGTGCCTGGCTTTGCGTTTCGTAACGGTTGTCTGAATTTGCGAGTTCGAGTTGTTCGAGTTGTTGTTGAAAACGGCTGGCCGAACCGCGGGCGCTTGATGAACGGCCTCTCTGGTTGTTTTGTCGACTGACTTGATGCTCCCGAGCTCGCAAGCGGAGGAGGCCCTGGTAGGCCGCTTGTTCTTGTTGGAGTGCAGATTTCAAGGCAGCTTCAACTTGTGCAGCTTCGGTGTCAGCCTGGAGCGCTTCAGCAAGGTGTGTGCCAGCTGCCCTCATGTGCTTTTGGATGGCGTCGATGTCGGCGGCGGCGTCAGGGTCTTCGCTTGCCGCACCAACCGCACTCAGCTGATCGAGCGCGGACTGTTGTGAGTCACGCAGGACCGTTGCGTCGGCTGACCAGGTCTCCGGTGTAGAGCGAATTCCCACCTGACGCTGTAATTTCCAGGTGCCGTTGATGATCTGTTTCTGCAGCTCGGCGAGCTGCTCGCTGGCGCCTGAGGGGGACTGTTGTGCGTTGTTCCCCTGTTGCTGGGATTGGCCACCGGGAGGCGAGGGTGCAGAACGGTAGATTTCGTCAAACGGCCGGACCTCGGCAAAGTACATGTCACTGTAGGTTTTACGGGGTTGGCCATCAGGACCAATATCCTGTGCCCAGAAATGAAAAGAGAGTAACTGGTCAGGCTCGGCTTGGAGATCTTCCATGGCCAATAGCTGATCCAGTGACTGTTGGCGGACGGTTTCGGATGGTTGGTCAAAGAGTATTTCGTGGGATTCCTGACCAGCCAGGTTGTACGTTAATCCGAGATCGGTCAGGCCAAAATCATCCCACGCGTCAGCCTTAAGGCGAAGTTCTTCCAGGGGAGATACGAGGACATCGCGTCCGGGGTGTTTGATGGTGAGTTTTGGCGTCTGGTTGGGAGTCGCCCGGAAGACGAATTCGGGCGGAAATTTATTGGAACGTTCCTGGTCGTCTACCAGGTGAAGTCGATAGCGGCCGGAGGCCATCAGGGGCATTTCCACGGTGTACATGTGTGGATTTATTGCAGTGGGTTGCAGCGGGATTTCACGGTTTTCTGAGTCTCGCAGATGCCCGACCTGAATTGGTTTGTTGAGGTACATGGCGAGCGTCACCTGGGTACCTTCAACAGCGGTCAAGCGGCGTACATCGGTGACTTGCTTTTCAGAGAGCCCCGTGTAGCCAGGGTAGACGAGTTTGGCATCCGCTTGTTGAAGTGCGGGATAATCGAAAACGCGAACGCGGTAGCTGGGGCTTTTCCAGCCAGGATAGGAAACGTGGTAGACCATGTCCTGTTGTACGTTGGACAGGCGACTGGCAAATACAGGGTCGTCCAGGCTTTGTGACATCGGCACCTGTTGCGAGACAGCGGCGCCGCCCTGGTGATGCAATGTGACCTCAAACGGGAGTTTCTTCTCAAATCGGACCATCACCTGCAAACTTGTACCGCGTTCGATTTCAGTGTCTCCAGGGTCTACTTGAATACCGAGCGAATCGGGTGGAGCGTCGGCGCTGCTGGTCGTGGTTGCTTGTGGCTCTGGTAGGGGCGGACTCGTGACTGCCAGACCGACGCCGCTGATGGCTAGCGTGGACAGAGCGGTAAAACAGGCGGTGCAGGTCAGCAGTTGAGCACGCAGTGGGGCCATACGCTCCCAGCCTCGTTGTCCACCCTGTTTCAATGCCTGGCGAATTAATGTCTCTTGTAGATAGTTCAGCCCGTTACCCGGTACCTGAGGTTGTTGTTCCATAGCAGCCAGAAGTCGGGTGTTGAGCGTCGGGTACTCCTGTTCGATTCGCGTCGCCATAAGGCGGAAGTTTGTCCAGTAGCGACGCCTGGAACGGAGGACCTGCCAGGGGATCAGGATGGCCGCAGCGAACAACGCCGCCAGGGTCCAACGCGAGGACCAGACGCCCGTGGTTTGCAGGTACCACAAGGTTGCGCCAGCGACGGTAAGGATTGCCCAGCTGACCGCACTGACACGCAGACACTCCAGTCGCCAGATGCGAGTGGCAACGGACTCAAGTGAATGTTGGATTCGGGAGTCGGTCATGACTTTATCCTGTCGATCCAAGAGGAGAAGGCTCAGGTTTGGGTCTGCTCGCCAGCCAGGTTTCGACAATCAGCAAACCGAACGCCGCAACGATGGCCCAACGCCATATTTTCTGATTACTCTCTAATTCTGTACGACGAAGTTGGCGTGCCCGTTGTAATTCGGCTTCTTGACTGGTTGCCACTCCGAGCTGGACTCCATGTTGTTCCAATGCAGAGCGATCAATGGGTGCAGTGCGACTTTCAGAAGGTGCCAGATTGACGGACCAGCGACGGGTCTGGTCACTTAACCGGGCTTGATAGATGCCGGGTGAGAGCGTCGCGTCAAAATGTGTGGCGTTCGTGTCCAGTTTGATCTCTTCACCCGTCGGGGTTTCCACTACGGTGAATCCATTCACTGGCACCGCATCGTGGATTTGCCAGTTCACGGGCGTCTGGGATGCATTGCTGGTACTGTCTAGCAGGCCTTCCAGGAACGGGACAAATTTGCTCGAGAGAGCGAGTTGGCTGTCGGCCGGGTGCCATCCGGATGAGAGGATGACTAATTGTCCAGACCCCCGTCGTTGCACGAGCACTGCCGGGACGCCGGTGTCAAAGCGCGCGATGATCTCTACGGTCTCTGTTGCGCTCATCAGTATTTTGCGGTGCCGTTGGAAACGTATCTTGGTGAAGTCGTTGTAACGCGCTCCGAGGAAGCTCGCGAACAGGGGATGTTCGAAATCTATCTGGCCCAGCATTGCGTAATCGCCAGCAGCTTCTGCCAGCTTGATCGCGGGGTCCTCCAGCAGCGCACCGAGCGTCTCCTCTACACTGGCATCTGGAACAACGAACAGCACTGCTCCACCTGCAGCGGTATAGCTGTGCAACTGTCTAATCTGGTCCGCGGAGAGTGCGCGGCTGACCACGACCAGGCCTGTCTCGTCATCGATCGCCAGAGGGCCGGGATCGGAAGCCGGTTGCAGCTGCATACGTAGCCGCCTCCGCTGGCTGTCAATCATGGCCAGATTTAAGAAATAGGCCATCTGCTTTGTGTCCTGGAGGCTACCTGCTCCGGAATAGAGGACGGTGACGTTTCGCTGTTCACTAGGGATCAGAAACCGATTGTTGTCGAAGTCGCAATCGTCGCCTGTGATCGTCAGGCGATCTACGGCACTCCCTGGCGTGGGTCTGGCAAGCTGCACGACGCGGCTTTCGCCCGGAGGTACGTAGATGGCAAGTGGTTCGCCAAGCGGGCTGGTACCAGCCCACCAGCGGAGTTGGAATTGCTCCCGGGTCGACTCGCGTTGATTGCTGACACGCACGCGCTGTTCCGTGGTGGGGTTCAAGTCGTCGTCATTGGACAGTAACTGAATCCCGGCATTGGCGGTGACGCTGGGCACAATGGGCCGTACGTCGACTGGAATCTGGAGCGGCCATTCGTAGGACTGTAGTTGCTCCTGCTGGCTACCTTTTTGCATGTCTGAGATCAAGATGATCTGCAAGGTGGTCTGGGTGCGTTGTCGATCCTGCCAGGCCAACATGGCGTCCGCGACGGAGGTCAGCGCGGTCGCGACGTTCGTCGCGCCCCAGGTCGGGCCGGCATCAAGAAGGCGTTGCTTGACTCCTCTGATATGCGTCCCAGCGGCTTGCGGTCCGCCGGTTTCCGCGAACGGGACGATGACTTCCAGGGAGTCATCGTAGGCATAGACAGCGACGTCAGACTCGCTTGACGCGTCGATTGCGGCCCGTTCCGCCTCTTCAGCGGCGCGTTGCCAGAGGTCGGCCCGCCGCATACTGGCACTGCGATCTACCAGGATGGCCACGCGCCGATTGCTGGCCGCAACCTCGTCTAGCATGTCACTGGAGCGAAAGAACGGACGGGCAAAAGCGATTGCCAGTAGAAGCACTGCGAGCGCTCGGAGCAGGAGTAAAAACCAGTCGTCCAGACGGTTCTTGCTGGTCAACGTGGGCGGGGATGTCGGGACAAACATCAAAGAACTGAATTCGGTGCGACCTCGCGGAGATCGCCTCAGGAAATGAAGCGCAATGGGCAATGCAATAGCGAAGGCACCGGCGAGGAACCATGGAAACAGCATGCTGGGAATCAGATTCATGCATCCCTCCGTGGCCGATTGGATCGGCGCGCCACGTGGCGACTGCGCTGTTGCCGCGATTGAATGAAGTCAAATAAGGACAATTCAAGCGGTTGGTCGGTTGTCAGATCATAGAGGTCGATTCCCAGGATATTGCACGTGCGTTTGATGGCATCTGCGTGTTCCTGGAAACGCGTCTGGTATTCGTCCCGCACTGAACGTGGGTCGACGTAACGTTGCTGCCCCGACTCGACGTCGTGGAACATGGTTGGACTGTCGAACGAAAATTCGACTTCCGCGGGATCGAGGACACGTAACAGAATCACCTCCTGCCCTCTCGAGCGGAGATAGCCGAGCGATTTTTCGAGTTTGTCCAGTGGGGCCAACAGATCGGAGATAAGGACAATCATGCCCCGTTTGGTGACGGTAGCGGCAACTTCTTCGAGTGGAAGGGACAGGTCTGTCCCTTCGCCGGCAGGCGTCCGTTCGAGTGCTAACAGGAGGCGATTGAGGTGTCCGGGGCGATAGCGAGCGGGAAGTGTTTCGACGATCCGCTCGTCAAAAGTCCGTAGTCCAACCGCATCGCGTTGTAGTGACAGGAAATAGGCAATGGTGGCGGCCAGGGTCCGTGCGTAGTCGAGTTTGGAGAACGTGCCGGATCCAAAACCCATTGACCGACTGGTGTCGAGCAGGAGCTCGCACCGCAGATTCGTTTCGTCTTCAAACCGCTTGATGTAGAAACGATCTGTGCGGGCAAAGACGCGCCAGTCCAGGAAACGAAGGTCATCTCCGGGGAGGTACTCGCGATATTCACTGAACTCGACGGAGAATCCATGGTAGGGACTGCGGTGCAACCCATGCAGGAATCCCTCAACGACTGATGCTGCGCGTAGCTGTAGACTTTCGATTCGCATGAGTGCTTGCGGATCGATAAAGCTCCGCGCCTCCCGACGCGGGCCGGGTGCAGTGGAAGCTCGTGTATGGGTCGGTTGTGATGCCATCAGGTTCCCGGTACAGGTACGGCTTCCAGAAGTCGGTCAATGACCTGTTCGACGGTGATTCCCTCCGCTTCCGCTCGATAACCGATCATGATGCGATGCCGCAACGTGGCGTGCGCAAGGGCTTGAATGTCGGCGACCGTGGCGTGGACATTGCCCGCCAGCAGGGCCCGAGCTTTGGCTCCTAGCACCATAAACTGGGCTGCGCGTAAACCAGCGCCCCAACTGACCCAGTCATTGACGAAACCGGGCGTTTCGGGTTGTCCAGGCCTGCTGGCTGCGGCCAGCCGAACTGCGTAGCGGACGACGTCTTCAGCCACAGGTACACAGCGCACAACTTCGTGGAAGTTGAGAACGTCTTGATGACCGAAAAGTTTGTCCAGCGGAGCAGGCTGTGTTGACGTTGTTTGCGTGACGACCGCTACCTCGTCGTTTTCCGGAAGATAGTCGATATGCACATTGAACATAAAGCGGTCCAGTTGTGCTTCGGGGAGCGGGTAGGTGCCCTCCATTTCGATCGGGTTTTGCGTGGCCAATACAAAGAATGGTTGATCGAGTGGATAGCTGACGCCGGCAGTTGTCACCTGGTGTTCCTGCATGGCCTCCAGTAACGCCGCCTGAGTTTTGGGGGGAGTTCGATTGATTTCGTCGGCCAGGATGACGTTCGCAAAGATGGGGCCTTTGACAAATTGCATCCCGCGGCTTCCGTCATCACGCTCTGCGAGAATTTCAGTACCGGTAATGTCCGCGGGCATCAAGTCGGGGGTAAATTGAATCCGCTGGAATTTCAGGTCAAAAATGTGGGCCAGTGAACAGACCAGGAGCGTTTTGGCAAGCCCGGGCGCTCCTGTGATCAGGCAATGGCCGCCTGAAAATAGCGAGATTAACAGCTCACCGATTACGTCTTTTTGCCCGACGATTACCTTTGCCAATTCCGCTTCAATGCGGTCGCGGGCCTGACGGACCTGCTCAACGGTCTGTTGTTGAGCTTCGTATGAATCGACAGCGCTAGACACGGCGCGGTTACTCCTTTTCACCAGAAAAAACTCGGGACAAGTCAGGCCGGTGGCCGGGAATGCTGGACGTAACTAGCGGACCACAAGGCATCCTGGGAGGGATACTCAGTGTGTCATGGCATACGTCACGATATTGATCCCCAGTGGATAGGCCCATTTCTCTGAAAACTCACGAAAATACCACTCGGCAACGCCCTCACGCTCCCAGCCGTCACCCAGATCTGTATTGTGACAGACAATTGCCATCAGGCGTCCATTATCATCGAAAAAACCACGGTAATGCGGCTCGACCGCGTCCCGCCTCTCCCATGTTCGGCCAGAGCCCCGGCCCTGCCAGGCTGCCTGGATGCTGGGCACCTGTGGCTTTTCTTTGAGATCGTATACGCAGTGGAAAATGTCATGCTCCAGAGGGATTTCCTGCGGCTCACGACCAGGAAAAACACGTTTGATTTGCTGGTAGAAGTTGTTCCACTCGCGTTCTCCCCAGAAATCGTCGACCATCAGGAAACCGCCGTTGTGAAGATAATGGCGGAGTGCGACGACTTCGTCGTCGCTGAAGATTAAAGCACCGGGTTCGATCAGGTAAATAAAGGGATACTTGAAGAGCCGTTCGTCAGTGAGATCCAGGATAACTGGAGTCGGATTGACTTTGAGTGAGGTTAGTTGTTGCAGTCGAAATGAAAAATTCAGGTCGCTATCGGGGTAGTCCGTTCGCCACCGGGACCAGCGTCCGCGTCTGCCGGATCGACGGTCAAAAGAAGTGTAGCGAATGCGCACAAAAGTAAATGTGTCACCCTGGAATTCGTCATTGATTTCCCACGTTCCCTCTGTCACGGGGCGGCTGCGGCTCGGACGCTGCCAGCCATGGCCAAATAAGGCGGTCAACACGAGCAGCGTCGGCAGTGTGGCCAGGGTAAGAGCGGGCTTCATGGTGCATCCGTGCGTGCGAGCGGGGGTTCCGGTGGCGTTTCGTAAGAATCCCCCTGCCGTATTTCCAGGAGCAGGTTCAGGGCGGCGCGGTAATCCGGTGCGTGTTCAAGTGATTGGAGTATTTGCCGGCGCGCGGCTTGGATTTGGCCTTCCCGATAGAGCAGTTGGGCCAATTGAAAGTGGCTTTCGGCAGGGTCGACGGGGTCCATGGCCAGCAGCGACCGGTAGGCGCCTATGCTGGTGGGCCGATCATTGAGGTGATCGGCTGCCTCCGCGAGCCAGCGATGGGTGGCTGGCAGGAGTGGGTTGACGGCCAGCATGCGCTGCGCATTGGTGGCCAGACGCTTCCAGGCACGCTGTGTACGGGAAAGTTCCATGAGGCGTAGATAGGCATCCTGGGAATCAGATTGCAGTTCTGCCACACGCTTCCACATGGTCTCCTCGCGTGCCTGGTCTTGCAGTTTCGCGTACACGGTGGCAAGCATACGAAAGGCACTTGTTTCGCTGCGGTCTTGGGGAATCAGAGCCACGAGTTTCAGGAGTGGCGTTTCGGCAGCTCGCCACGCTTGCTGGGAGAGCAGTAGCCTGGCTTGCTGTTGCAATCCCCAGTAGTTGTCTGGATGGCTGTCATTCCACTCGACCCATTGCGCGAGGTCGGCGTCGGGAGGCAGATCGGGTTCTTCCCAGTCGGCCTGGGAAGCCCAGGCTCTAGCGCGTTGCTGGGCATAGTTGGCAAACTCTTTGTCCAGGAACTCCAGGGAAGCCGTATGACGTTGTAACGCATCAACGATCGAGATGCCTTTGCCAAGGTCGGTGAGCACGTGCTGTAGCGCGGGGAAACCGAACTGTTCGATGAGGTATTCAACCACCAGAGAGGCCTCATAATAGGCAAACTGCAAGTGCAGCGGGCTTGCTGGGCGCAGGAACGCGCCACTCAATTGACTGACCGGCGTCAGCGCATCGCTCAGGATCATTTGACGGTAGCGGGGGGTCATTGCCTGACCCCAGGCAGCGTTCTCCTGGCGTTCCTCGTAGACAGAAATCCCCTCGCTCAACCAGCGTGGCATTCGGTTCCGCGTTTTCCGAAGTGTGACCACATGGCAGAATTCGTGCCACAACACACTTTCCCAATTAGCCGGGTGTTCACCTTGTGATGCCGGACTGTTGACCGTGATCACATTGCCGAAACAGACTCCCAGGAAACCGGCACCGCCCGGAAGTCCGAAAGTCCGTATCGCAAAGTCCTGTTGTTGAGGGAAGATCTCGACAATCACCGGCGTTTCCAGATCGGTGTCGTACCTGGCCCCCAGCTCCTGCCGGGCGCGAGTCAGTAAGGCGAGGGCGCGGTCGCCATAAATCCCGGCTTCGCGAGAGTCCATACGGACGATAAGTCCGTCCGCGCGCAGTGTTTTAAATTTGGCCAGTTCCTGTTTCAGTTGCACCAGGTTATGCGCGACGATGTGATAGCCATCCGCATCAGAAACCTCACCAGCCAAACGCCAACCCTCTTCCTCTTGTCCGAGGCGCAACAGATCCTGTGAGAGTTGAATTTTGGCCGCCAGGTAAGACTTGTCGAACTTTAGGGCCTGTTGCTGGTACGTGGCGCCTTCTTCAAAACGGTACTTTTGTGACAGCTTGCGCCCGATCAATGCATCTACGGCCGGGTTGTCCGTCCAGTGTTTGAGCGCGCGCGACCGTGATTCTTGTTCCTTGTCACGGTCGTTGTTCAGGTGTGCCATAACAGCACGCAGCGCCCAGGCAGACGGGTGTTCTGGGTTGACAGCCAGCACCTCTTGGATCGCATCTTCGGCTGCGGCGTACGCCTCCGCATCAATAAAATGGTTCGCTTTAAGGAGCAGCGAGTTCACGTGCCGGGGGTTATGCTTCAAAGCCTTCTCGAGTGCTTCGCCGGCAAGTTCTGGTTGACTGCTGGAGAGTGCCCGAGCCAATCCGTAATGCACTTCCGGATGAAGTGGCAGCAGTTTTTCGGCGCGGCGAAATTCTTCGGCAGCCAACTCGTAATCGTGCTTGGAGAGAGCCAGTTCCCCGCAGGCCAGGTAGATTTCTACGTAGTCGGGGAGACGAGTCTTCACCGGTTTGAAGAAAATGTTGAGTACCTGGCGGGCGTCGGCCCCTTTGTGCAGGTAGTACTGTCCCAAAGTAATCAAGTTGCCGGCGTCGCTGTAACGGCCTGGGTTGGCACTTGCAATTCGCTCCAATTCCGTGAGCAAAGTGCGGCTCTTCTCGGATTCACCAGAGAATGGCAGCACCTCATGCGCGAGCCAGCGTAGGCGAATGCTGCCGGGGAATTGGTTGAGAGCGACTTCGAGGGTTTCTCGAGCTGTGGCGTACTGTCCTTGTGCCATTTCAGCGCGTGTTTTCAGGATCCGCCAGGGTTCGCTGAAGTTGCGTTTCTTGATTTCTGCTGCGGCGAGTTCAGCACACTCTGTGTATTGTCCGGATGCAAAGAGCTCTTCAGCGTCAAAAATGTTTGCGCCATACGCTAAAGAGCAAGATGAGAGCGAGCATGCCAGTAACCAGATCACCATGGATCCAGCAGACTTGCAGAACCGGCCAGAATTGGCAAAACATGCATCCATGTTGGGAAGCTTTCCAGACAGATGGCTGGATTCGCGCTGCCGCATGTGATCCGTCAGGAGTGAAGTCCAGTTCGTGATAGTAGCAGACAGCGGTGAGTCGCAGATCGGCTATTTGTTCTGACTTACTGTGGTAATGGCGTTGCAGTGGTAGAGCGCGAGTAGGGGATAGAAAGTGCCGCTGTAGGTAATGAAGTGGTAGTTGTCCGTGTTAAGGCTGCGAGTCCACCAGCGGCCCGACTGGCGTTGATTCGATTTGAGCCACTGAACGGCGCGTTGAATGCGGGGGTCGGTTGCGGGGACATTTGCTTGTCGCAGAACAAACACGACCAGTCCTGTTTGATGTCCGTCGCTCGGTGGTTGCTTGAACTCCGTTTCGGCACGTAGCTTTTGGGCCCGATTGCCTCCTCCCCACGTTTCTGGAGTGGAGAAAGTCCGGATGGACCAGCCACCGTCGGGTTGCTGGTGGGACCAAAGCATTTCAATAATGGCTTGTCTTTGTTCAGTGGATAGTAACTTGGGCATGTGGTTTGAAGTCCACAGCAGCAGTAATCGCCCGTAGTCGTGCGGCGCGGGTTGGGTTTGAAGGTACTTGACGAGTTTCGCTACGACTTGTGACTGTTCTGGGGTCAGGTCGCGCGTAAAACCAGGAGCTGCCGCGATGGCGAGAGCGGCTACTGTCGCGGCCTGGTAATTTGACGATTCAAACGGAGGCCAGCAGGTGGTATTTCCCCAGCTGCCATCAGCAGACTGTAGTTTGAGCAGGAGTGAGAGTGCGGAACGGGTTTCTGGTGAGAGTTTGCCGGCAACATGTGCATCCCATTCGGCCATGCCATGTGCCATATAAGCGACCTCGGTGGGCTTGATTCCTTTCTTTAACTCATCGATCGACGTCCCGTGGGCCTCGTTTACTTGTTCTACAAGAAACTCGCGGAGTTCCTGCGGTGGTGTTCCGAGCACAGGGGAGAGGCTAGGCCTTAGTTGCACGTAGGTCCCTGTTGTATGGCAGGCAATACAATTGCGGGACCGTTTCCAGGCCAGCGCACCCTGTTCGAGATAGTTCTGGGCAGCCTCAAGTGAGAACTGTTTTCGAATCGGCTCGTCGGCGGTTGCCGCTGGTATCGTGATGCCTTCGGCAGAGTACTGGGGGTCCGCGGCAGCTGTCGAACGAGCTCCACAGGCGAGGGCGGCGGTAACGGTGGTCAGTAGTAGAGCCAGGTTAGATCGCATTAGGACCTCGTAGCGAGAAAGGATCTTGTGGGAGGGCGTATATCACGCGCTGTTTTAGGGGCCTGTTCAACAAATGCTGCGGAGTTTCACGGAATCCGTCAGCGAATGCTGGTGTAATTGTACCCCTTTGAGGCAGGTTTCTGCAGCGCCGTATACTGAGATTGGGGGACTAATTTTGCATTCCAGCAGGCGGCTTTGCATTCCGACAGGCGGGCGAGATTGCGGGTTGCTGGCCTGGAGAAGAACCCACGGGTGGCGTTGAAGATTTTGCTCGGCAGATTGTCAACGACCCACGGAGGCGTTACGCAGGTCGATCTCGAGCGTGCCGAGCTGGCCACCTGATGCCGCTGGGGAACTGCCTGTTTTGCCAGGAATCCTGGTTGGCTTACCAGAGTTTCGTAGGCAGTGAATTCGATGGGCCAGCAGGCCTGTTTTCGTCAGTCGACGTCTTGTTGTGGCCATTTTGGGTGACCGGTATTGACGTTGTGCCGGTGGGGCTTCGTCTGCGTACGCTGCGTCGCGTACGTCTGGGACGGGCTTGATCCGGCGTGATTGCCTCAGCGGGCGTCACGGACTGCGAATCTGCATCGTGCGACAACTTCCCGTTGTCGTCACTGTCCCCGAACGGTTCATGGGACTCTCTGGCTTCACCGTTGGTGTCGCCGGCTGTTTGATAAGATTCTCTGGCTTCACCGTTGGTGTCACCGGCTGCTTGATAAGATTCCCTGGCTTCACCGTTGGTGTCACCGGCTGTTTGATAAGATTCCCTGGCTTCACCGTTGGTGTCTGCGATCGGTTCACGGGCCAAAACGTCTTCGTGGCCTGTGTCACCTGTAAAGTGGCGGTCTTCCGCGTGGTGGGTATCGGGCTGAATCTCTCCAGATGGCTGACCGCCATTGCGGTGCGGCACCTCGCGAGTTTCCTTGGATTCGCTATCTCGGTCGCGGGTGATTCTGCGTCGTCTTCTGCCTTCTCCGTGTGAAGACCTTGTCTCGCCATTGCGGCGTCGGCGGTGGCCGTTTGTACCGTTCCCATTGCCATTTTCGTGGTTGGTATCAATACCGTTTTCGCTATCGTCGGTACGGGAGCGCCGTCGCCGACGTCGGTATTGCACGCTGACGGGACGCTGAGCAACACGATCAGGCTGCTCGCGTTTGCGCGCTTCTTCTTGGGAAATCCAGGCCACGAATTCAAAACCGTGTTCGGCCGCCATATTGATGAGTTTGAGCGTTCCATCACTCAGCCCCAAACGCAGCAGCTCTTCGAGTTCAGGATCTGCGTTGAGAAGGGTGCGGAACGCTATTGATGTTGATTCCAACATTCCAGCATGCTCAAATTGTGTGCAATGTGCGTATCTTATCTAAGCCGCCTATTATAACCATGGTGACGTGTGGAAATGAAGAATAAATGTATGCAAATTTGAGAAATTGGTTCTGTACAGAGGTTTGGCGAGGGCGTTGGCAAGCACACCCATTACCTTTCCGGAACCCCCTGAACAGGGGTGCCGTAAGAGCCGTTTCCCCGGCTGGCGAAACCAAGGGAGGAGTAGTTCCCGCATACTTGTTTGGTGCGGTGGCAGGCGTGGTGATCCCATTTGCATTATTGACGATTCTTGGCTCGCTCTTCTGTGTGGTACCAGGAGTGTTCGTGTGGTTCGCCTACTGGCCCTGTTTTTATTTCGCGGTAGACGGTCAGGATGAGGTGATGGCAAGGTCCAGGCAGCTAACCAAAGGCCACCTGTTGACTGGACTGTTGTTATCTTTGGTGGCAACACTGTTGTATTTCGTCGGTTTCTTGACGTGTTGCGTGGGCGTTGTGTTTTCTGGATCGCTGGTGTCGGTGCTGTGGGCAACCGCGTATCTGGCTATGCTCAGTCAACTTAGTGAATCGCCTGAAGAACCGTTTGTGTAGCCTGATACCATTTGGCGTGTGTCTGGACGAAACAAAGGCCAGGTGGCAAGAATTGGAGAACGCTATGAAAATTGAACACATCGCCTTGAATGTGGCTGATCCGTTGGCCATGGGACGCTGGTACGTGGACCACCTGGGATTCAAGGTTAAACGCCGCGTGATGGAGTCTCCCTGGGTTCATTTTCTCGCCGACGACAGTGGCCAGGTGATGTTGGAAATTTATGGGAACCCGGACGTGCCAGTTCCGGACTATGGTTCGACCGACCCACTGGTGCTCCATGTGGCATTAGTGTCACGTGACATCGAGGCCGATTCGAGCCGGTTGGTGTCTGCGGGTGCCACAGCGTGCGGCGAGGTGCAAGTCACACCCGCCGGGGATCATTTGGCGATGTTGCGTGATCCTTGGGGTATCGCGTTGCAGTTGGTACAGCGGGCCACACCGCTAAATGACTAGGTGTGGGTGGAGTTGTTTGTGGGGGGCCAAGTCCATCAGCGGTCGAGTGGGGTGGAACAGCACAGAGGGAATAATGGTTTTGCAGCCCGTTGGCGCGGGTCTTCAGGAAGGGACAGGCGAATTCATGTTGAGTTTCTACAACGACGCGCGTATCACGCTGGCACGTGGTGGGTGGAGCCTGGTTGTCTGCTTGCTGTGGGGAGGGCGATTGGCCCTGGCTGCGTCTGGCTGGGACGTGGATCGTCCAATGGGTCCACAGTGGACCCAGCAAATCGATGTGGTTGAGGGTACCTGGATCCATGTCGACGTGAGCCCTGATGGACAGCAGATTGTTTTTGATCTGCTGGGCGATCTTTATCTGATGCCTGTTACAGGCGCTGATGGGAGAGACGGCAGTGTTCCGCGAAAGTTGACGTCGGGGGGTGCCTGGGACATGCAACCCCGGTTCAGCCCCGATGGGGCGCACGTCGCTTTTACCAGTGACCGCCAAGGCAAAAGTGGACGTGGAGGAGACAATATCTGGCGCATTGCTGTGGACGGTACCCAGCTTCGGCAAGTTACCAACGAGACGTTTCGACTGCTCAATGGGCCGGACTGGTCACCCGATGGCAGGTACCTGGTGGCCCGCAAGCACTTCACAAGTCGTCGTTCCCTCGGGGCGGGTGAGATGTGGCTCTATCATCGCGATGCTCTGTCATTGAACGCGACAGCCGGGGTGCGTTTGACGTCGCGGCCGGATGACCAGAAAGATGTCAATGAGCCGGCTTTCTCTCCGGATGGGAAATACCTGTACTATTCCCAGGATGTCAGCCCAGGGAATACATTTCAGTACAACAAGGATTCCAATCAACAGATTTACGCGATCCAGAGACTCGACCTGGCGCGGGGAGAAACGGAACGGCTCGTTACGGGGGCTGGGGGCGCATGTCGGCCGACGCCTTCTCCGGACGGTAAACGACTGGCATTTGTGCGCCGCGTGGGTGCCAAGACGGGGCTTCATCTTTTCGATCTGGATTCCGGGGCGGTGCGGCTGGTCTATGATGGGCTCGAGCGGGATATGCAGGAAACCTGGGCCATTCATGGTGTCTATCCAGGGTTCGCCTGGATGCCGGACGGGCAAGCGATCGTGATCTGGGCGAAAGGGAAAATCCGCCGTATTAATCTCGCGGATGGCACGGCTCGCGTGATTCCCTTTCATATCCAGGACGAGCGGCAGATGACGCGCAGTTTGCGCGTTCCGGTGGAAGTCGCACCAGAGAACTGGGATGTGCGAATGTTGCGTTGGGTGCAAGTGTCCCCCCGCGCGGATCAAGTAGTTTATCAGGCTCTGGGGCACATCTATTTGCGTGCGCTTCCAGACGGGCGGGCCCGACGTCTGACGACGCAGTCCGATCATTTCGAGTTTTTTCCCAGGTTCTCACGGGATGGCACGCAGATTGTCTACACCACTTGGAATGACAACAAACTGGGTTCGGTTCGCGTGGCAGTGGCCGAACCAGGTCAGGCAGAGGGCCGAGTGGTTACCCAGCGGCCTGGACATTATGGACATCCCGTTTTTTCACCCGACGGACAGACAATCGTGTTTGAACGCCGCGGTGGTGGACATTTGACGTCGCCCCTCTGGTCTCGTGATCCCGGCATCTGCCGAGTTGCGGCAGCCGGCGGCCGCGCCGAACGGATTTCTCGTGCCGGTTTCCGCCCTGATTTTGGAGCCGAATCTGACCGTGTTTATTATCTGAAAAGTCAGTCAGATAAATCGGGTGACCATTTGCAATACTGTTCGATGGACCTGTCGGGAAATGAACAGCGCGTTCACTACACAAGCCTGTGGGCCACGGACTACCGGATTTCACCGGATCGAAAATGGATTGCCTTTATTGAACGCTTTCGTGTCTATCTGGCACCGTTTGTGGATGCCGGCAGACCGATCGCCGTGGGACCAGGTGGGAAAGGAATCCCGGTCATCCAGGCCAGTCAGCAGGCCGGAGACTGGATCCATTTTTCAGGAGACAGCCAGCGTCTGCACTGGGCGCTGGGTTCCCAGTTGTATTCGCATCGCCTCAGTCTTGGCGCGACGCAGAGTGAGACGCCACCAGAACCGTCGCAAGGTCGTCAGATCGGGTTTCAAGTTGCCCAGGATCGCCCCCGAGGAACATTGGCATTGGTCGGTGGGCGTCTCTTGACAATGGGTCCACAGGGAGAGATATCCGATGGTAGTGTGGTGATTGAAGGGAACCGCATTGTCGCCATAGGGCCAACTGGCGACGTAAAGATTCCGCAGGATGCAAGGCGAGTGGAACTGGACGGCCGCACGGTACTGCCTGGCTTTGTGGATACCCATGCCCACGGTGCGCAGGCGGCGGCGGGGATTATTCCGCAGCGAAACTGGATTGACTATGCGCGTTTGGCGTTCGGTGTGACCACGATCCACGATCCATCTAACGATACGCACAGTATCTTTGCCGCGAGTGAAATGGCACGCGCGGGCGTCATTGTGGCGCCACGAACATTTTCGACCGGCACGATTCTGTACGGAGCTGCGGGTGCGAACAAGGCCGAAATTGATAGCCTGGAGGATGCGTTGTTTCACCTCCGGAGAATGCAAGCCGTCGGGGCGTTCTCGGTGAAAAGCTACAACCAGCCTCGCCGTGATCAGAGGCAACAAGTGATCGCCGCGGCGCGTCAGCTGGGGATGATGGTCGTTCCAGAGGGTGGGTCGACCTTAAGTCACAACCTGACGATGATCGTGGATGGCCACACAGGAATTGAACACACCTTGTCTGTGCAGACTGCCTACGACGATGTGTTTGATTTGTGGCGCGATACCGGTGTGGGATACACACCGACGTTAAGTGTCGCATACGGTGGCCTGGCCGGTGAGCAGTACTGGTATGAAGTGGATGACCTGTGGTTGCATCCTCGACTCCAGTCGTTCATCCCGCCGCACGAGCTGGTCCCGCGGTCACGGCGACGAAACAAGGCGCCACGTGAGGACTACAACCATATTCGGGTGGCGGAAATCGCGCAGCGGGTTGTGGCCGAAGGGGGGCTCGTGCAGGCGGGAGGACACGGGCAACTCAATGGGATTTGCACACATTGGGAAATGTGGAGCTTTGTGCAGGGAGGCATGACACCGCTGCAGGCGTTACGCTGCGGTACGCTGAACGGTGCACGTTATCTCGGGCTGGACGGTGACTTGGGGTCCCTCGAAGCGGGTAAGCTGGCGGATCTGGTAGTGATTGAGAAAGGGTACGATCCGGCTCTCAATATTCGCCATTCCGAGCGGATCGATCTGGTGGTGGCCAACGGCCGTGTGTTTGACGCCCGCCGTATGAACGCCTGGGGAGATCCCGCGCCACGCGACCAGTTCTACTGGCAACGGGATGGCTACGGGCTCAGCCAACGCCCGGCACACAGCGCCGGTTGTAGTTGCCAACGCGTCGGAGGGCGCATTGGGCGGGGACGCTGAGAGGCCACTAGCGGATGGTGATTTCCTCAGGGTGTAGCGCCCAGATGGTTGGTGGTCCGGAACCAGCTCGCTCGGCGTCGTCGAGTAGTAATCGCAACTGGTTGAGTTGCAGACCACGGGCCGCCAATGCGCGGAGTTGACGTCTTCCCAAGCCACTGAGAATTTCATCGCCCCCTCCACTACCCAGCAGTTCCATCAGGTTAAGGCCGGTGCTGGCCAGCGGCCGGTGTACGACAGTGTATTTGTCGAGCTCGGCTTTTTCCGCCAGGTAGGTGAGGCAATCATCGACACCGCCCAAGTGGTCGACCAGCCCGAGTTCCCGCGCCTGGCTCCCGGACCAGACACGACCACCTGCGAGTTCGCGAACTTTGTCGATCGGCAGGTTGCGTGCTTTGGAGACCAACGCCAGGAATCGTCCGTAGACGCTGTCGATCGTTTTCTCAAGTGCTGCTTTTTCGTCAACGGACCAAATGCGATCAAGTGAGAACATGCCGGCGGAGTCGTCGAGTGTAAGGGACTCGATGTGAACTCCCACACGTCGCAACAGCGCCCGACCACTCAGCTTCATCGAGAATACTCCAATGGAACCTGTAATGGTTCCGGACTCAGCGTAAACCGGGACACCGATGCAACTGATCCAATAGCCGCCAGAAGCTGCCGTGTCTCCCATGGAAACCACGGTGGGCTTGGCGGCGACCAATTTCTCCAGGGCGCTACGGATGATTTCACTGGCGGTAGCACTTCCCCCTGGTGAGTTGATGCGAATGACGACGGCCTTGATCGTGTCATCGTCGATCAGGGATTGGATGGTCTTGACCGTTGCGCCAGAGACAATCGAACCGCTACTGGCATTTCTTCCGGAAATGATATTACCACTCAAGTGCAAGACGGCGATGACGGAACCCCGCGTTCGAGTGGCGGTTTTCGGGCCTGACATTAGGCTTCCCATCAGCTCGAAAAAGGAAACGGAACGCTGTGGTTTCGTCGCCGGGCTTGACCAGGCGAGTTCTCCAGGGATGCGCTCCGACAGGGTTGTTTTCAGACTGCCGTACGGTGCCAGACCGTCGATCAGGCCCGCGGCCAAGGCCTCTTCCGGTAGCACGATTCGCTGCTTCTGTAGACGGCGGATAAGCTCTTTTTCAAGTCCACGGCCGACCGCGATCTTGGCGACGACACCATCGTTAATACGCCGTAGCATTTGCAGATAATGTTCCCGCAAATGAGCGCTCATGACCGATTGTGTGTAGGGTTCTACCGCTCCCTTGAAATTTCCTGCGCGGACCACCGATGCCTGGATCCCCAGCAGGTCGAAGGCGTCCTTGTAGTACATGCTTTGCATGGCCAGCGAGGGCATGTCAATGCCACCAAAATCGGCCATCAAGACTTCATCGCAGGACGCGGCGATTGCCAATGCGACAGTGGAGGCGTCTTCCAGCCACGCGATCGTCTTTTTTCCTGACTTTTTGAAGCGTTCGATGCGCCGCGTGAACTCGTCCAGCTGGGCCATGTTCATGGCTAAGGTCGGATCCGAAAGATCCAACACAAGGTATTGGTGTGTTTCCCCGTCGGCCAATTTGTCGACGTATTCGCAGAGCCGGTAGAAAGGCTTCTGGTTAACTGGTCCTTGCAGCAGGGAGGTCACATCGAGGCCCATCGATTGCGGCAGGTCTGCGTAGGCGCCACGCATGGCGAGTAAATGGACGTTTTGTTTGGCGGGCTTGGCGTCAGGCTGGTTTTCTTCCTCGGCGTGGGAAGTCAGGTTGATACAAGTGAAGCAGAGCGTCCAGGCCAGCGCGCTGCGCAAGTAAAAAGCAGATCGTCTGTGATGTGACATGGTGGTGCAACTTTGTGTTAGAGAGCAGCTGGCCATCGTGGATGGCGACGCTGTGGGACGCAGGTAGTTTTCAGGGACACGGTGAGAGCAGGAACAACTCGGGGTGGTTAGTGTAGTACATCGGGTTCGGGTATTAAGAGAGAATTGTCTTGATCACGTTTCCATGCACATTGGTCAGTCGCCGCTGGATGCCGTTGTGATAGAAAGTGAGGCGGCGGTGGTCGATTCCCAGGAGATGCAGGACGGTGGCATGGAAGTCGTGCCAGTGAACACGCTGGTCGACGGATTTCCAGCCGACATCGTCCGTGCTGCCGTAGGTCATGCCGCCACGCAGTCCAGCCCCGGCGAGCCACACCGAGAACCCGTTCTGGTTGTGGTCCCGTCCTGTTCCGAGCGTGCTCGCGCTAGACTGGGCAAAGGGTGTGCGGCCGAACTCGGACGTGAACAGGACCAGCGTGTCGTCCAGCAGGCCACGCTGCCGCAAGTCACGGAGCAGTGCGGCCAAGGGGCGATCGATGCGGGCTGCCTCACGCCCGTGATTTTTGATCATGTTCTCATGGCCATCCCAGTTGATGCGGGGACTGACGAAGGCGCCTCCAGAAAAGAGTTGTACAAATCGGACTCCGCGTTCGACCAGTCGCCGAGCCAGCAGGCAGGAACGTCCGAAATCGGCGGTGCTTTTGGCGGTGAGGCCGTATTGCCGTTGGGTCAGGGCGGTTTCGCGGTCCAAGTCCGCGACGACGGGTACGGCGCTTTGCATTCTGGCAGCTAACTCATAACTGCGCATCCGTGCAAGCAAGGCGTCGCTGTTCCCCCGCTTTTGCAAGTGTCGCTGGTTCAAGCCCGCCAGCAGTTCTCGACTGGCCAATTCGGTGTCGCGGCGGATCGGTTCTGCCGGGAACAACTCGTCTAGCGGCGGCCCAGTGCCGCGTAACACGACGCCTTGATGTCGCGCGGACAGGAAGCCGTTGGACCAGTTAATCGAACCACCTGCGGGGACGCCGCGGGAGTCGGGAATGACGATATACGACGGCAGTTCGTCGGTCTCGCTTCCCATGCCGTAGCTAAGCCAGGCGCCGCAGGTGGGGAATCCATTGAGTCGAAATCCGGTGTTCTGCTGGAACGTCGCGGGCGTATGGTTTGAGGTTTCTGCATACATCGAATTAATCACGGTCAGCTCGTCAGCGACTTGCGATAGATGTGGGAACAGGTCGGAGATCCAGAGCCCACTTTGCCCCCGTTGTTTAAATGCCCAATCGTTTTTGCGCAACAGGCCTACCTGGCCGAAGAACACGTCTGGTCGCTGCTGGCTGACGAGAGGAGTGCCGTGGTAGCGATGCAGCAGGGGTTTGTAGTCGAAGGAGTCGATTTGACTGAGGCCGCCGCAGAGAACGACTTGAATCACGCGGCGCACACGTGGCGGGAAATGGGGCCAGCTGACCTGGGATTCGGTGGGTTTCTCCTGTTTTGACGCGTGACTATCACGAAGCAGGAGGTCGGTGAGCGCAAGTGCACCGATTCCGCGTGTTGCAAACGAGAGGACGTCTCTGCGGTGTAATGATTTATCTGGCATACCGTACGTCTGTGAGCGTGGAGGGGGATCCGACGGGTCGTTAATCGATATAGAGGAATTCATTGGTATTGAAAAGCACGCGGCAGTATGCCGCGAGACCATGTTTTCTGATAAAACGCGTCGCAGTGGGGAGATCTTCCTGGGTGGCAGTGCGGGAATAAGCCAGCAGGATGGCGCGGGAAGCCTGTTGACGCGGTTCCGGGCCGGTTTCTCGGGTGATTCGTTCGGCCATGCGCTGGGCCATACGCAAGACAAACGAGTTGTTCAGCAGGGCAAGCGATTGGGTTGGAGTGGTCGTGACCGCTCTCCGTGGTGCCGTAGTGGCCGGGTCGGGGCAGTCAAACGCATCCAGGAAAGGATTTCTGCCGGAACGCAACCAGGTGCGATAAATCGTACGCCGGTTGAATGGGACGCCGACCGGGTCGGTCATGCGATAAAACTGGCTGTTGGAGACGAACGTCGTAAAGTCTTGGTACGGAGGACCTCCGAGTTGGCGATTGAGTTGACCAGCAGCGGAGAGCATGGTGTCACGCAGCGCTTCCGCCTCTAGTCGCTGGGGACTGCGACGCCAAAGAAGCCGGTTGTCGGAGTCGCGGCGGAGGCAGTCGGGACGGGGCAGAGAGGCCTGGCGATAGGTTGCGGAAGTCACAATCAGATGGTGCAGATGTTTTAAGCTCCAGTTCGATGCGACGAGTTCCGAGGCCAGCCAATCGAGTAACTCGGGGTGGCTGGGTCGACCTCCGTTGTAGCCAAAGTCATTGGGGGTGCTGACCAGTCCTGTGCCAAAGTGGTAGTGCCAGAGACGGTTGACAATGACGCGCGAAAATAGGGGGTTGTGGTTGTCGGTAACCCACCTGGCTAGTGCAATACGGCGGGCCTTGTCGGAGGCCTGTGGAGCGAGGCCGAAATCGGCCGGGGGGCCTGGAACCGCTGCTACGCCACCCGCGGAAACGATCTTGCCGGGTGCGGTTGGGCTGCCACGTGAAAGGACGTGTGTCACGGCGGGGGGACGGGGTGTGACCGCGTAAACCGGGAATCCCTTGAGGTGTGTCAGTGCCTCTTCTCGCAACCGGATTGTGGCTTGCAGGGACGCGTATTGCCTTTGCTGAACCGGGCCCAGCGCGTCGACGACGCGTTCTCGTGAGATGTGATGGGTTTCGAGGAGATACGAGGTTTCAATTTCTGATGCATTCAGCGCGCGATTATACAATTGGGCGCAGTCCAACAAACCCTGCATTTGTTTCGCAGCCTCTGGGGCGCCGTGACGCAAACCGAACAAAACCATCCACTTTCCGGCGGGAAAGACCAGGGGTTTGTCGCTGCGGTAGGGCGTGCCGTATGGTTTGCCGTTGCGGTATGCGGTGATTGTGCCATCGGGTTGATAGGTGATCGCAATGTGCACTGACGTATTGGTGCTCGTTTCGGCCGTAGCGGAAAAAGGACGTGATCTGAGGTATCCCTCGCTGCCGGCCATCCAATGGCCGGGTTGTCGTTCCCCAAACACAATGGCGTCAAATTTTTGACCGTTGAGATATTGTACGGTCATCGCGCTACCACCACGCTGTTCGAGATTTGCCAGTTGAACCCAGGCTTCCAGCGTCTTGGCTTGCAAACGAAAGCCGAGTGGATGTGTCGCTGCGTAACCCGTGTTGCGATCCAGGATCAGTGCGCCAGCGTCGCGACGTGCTGCTGGATGTTGAACCGCGTGCGCTTGGCCAATGCGATCGTTCTGGTTTTCATCGAAGTCCCACCTCGCCACGGGTTGCGCTCGTACGGGTCGGTTTTCAGGAACCCCTGTTTGGGTGGCCAGTAAGCGATTTTGAGCCGACTGTTCGAGGCGTCGTAGCTGCTCGCGCAGTTCTGAAAGTTCACGGGTCAGTTCTCTTTGGCGTTGTTTGGTTGAGGGCGCAATGACTTGCCTTACACCGTGCCGGACTCCTGCCATGGCAGAAGTGAGCTGGTAGTATTCGTGTTGGCCGATCGGGTCGAATTTGTGGTCGTGACAGCGTGCGCACTGGACTGTGAGACCGAGAAACGTCTGGCCCAACGTGCCTACGATGTCTTCCAGCTCATCCTGGCGAACGACAGCACGCATGGCCTGGCTTCGTTGGGACTGGCCAACTTCATCGTAGGCACCGGCCACCAGGAACCCTGTGGCAATGATCGCTTGTGGGTCGTCGGGAGTGAGGACATCCCCGGCTATCTGCATCCGCGCGAACGCGTTGTAAGGCATGTCCGCATTGAAAGCGCGAATAACCCAGTCACGGTAATGGTAAGAATGGGGACGTAGTTTGTCGCGTTCGAAACCCTGGCTCTCGCCAAAACGTACGATATCCAGCCAATGACGTGCCCAACGTTCGCCAAAATGCCTTGAGGAAAGCAGGCGGGCTATTGTGCGTTCAAGGTGGTTTTCCGCATCGCCCGGCGGGGGTTCTGCGAAGGCCATTGCCTGTTCGGATGTGGGGGGTAACCCGAGGAGATCAAAGGACAGTCTGCGAAGCAGGCTGGGAAGAGTGCTGGGGGGGGATGGTGTCAGTTTCGCGTCACGCAATCGACGGAGTACGAAAGCGTCAATCGGGTTCCGCACCCACGCGTCATGCTGCGTGTCGGGGAGTGCTGGGCGGGACAAGGGTTGTAGCGACCACCAATCTTTGCCGGCGCGACGTGCTACGACGGGTCCCACCGGAGCAATTGGCTTGCTGCCCCATACGGCCCCTCCTTTGATCCAGGCACGCAGCCGCTGACGGGCCGTTTCTGGAAGTGGTTTGTCAGGTGGCATTTCGGAGGCTTCGACACGTTCCAGCAGGAGACTCGCAGCGGGTTCGCCGGGTTGGATACTGGAGCCACTCTCTCCGCCTGCCAGGGCAGTGCGCCGCCGTGACAAATCGAGTCCCCCCTTGGGTGAGGTCCCCTGATGACAACGCAAGCAGTGTGTTGCCAGTAAGGGCGCAATCTCGCGATCGAAGCGTTCCGCATCCCAGGAAAGCGCATCGTTTGTCGGCGGCTGCGTGGCGGAAACGCTCAGCGGTACGATGAGAAGATAAGGGAGCAGCAAGGAAGCAGCGGCGTTTTTCATAGGGAGCGGGTCGGGCGGTATGGGAATCGTTGGCGCGCCAGTGCGGCTGGCTGTGCGGTGAACTGGTTCTGAAGGATTAGGGAGTCGGTGGTTGCGGCGGTGCTTCTGCGGGGGGAGCCGGTACCGGTGGCGCAGCGGCGTCGGTTTGCGTTGGTCCGGTCAACTCTCGCAAGCGGGTTTCCGCGTCGACGACTAATTGACGATGCGCTTCCACGGCGGCCTGGTCAGGGTAACCTTGGGCCGCAATGTGGGTGGCATATTTCAAGCGTCGTTTCGCCAATGCGAGGTCTTCCTGGGCGTCCAGGGTGTCGATGTCCAGTTGGAGTTCTTTCAGCTCTGCCGGTCGATCTGCAGCTTTGGCCATTTCCAGTCGCTTTTTCGCGCGTTGGAAATCGAAATCGCTGGCTTCGAACTCGGCCTGGCTGATATAGCCTTTGCGATAGGACTGCCGGGCGAACTCGAAATGCTGATGGCTGGCAGTCAACTGTCGTTGCGCTTCTGCAACATCTGGTACGCTGACGGTGGATTTAGTGTCTGGGCGCTGGAGTAGGCGTTCGAGGTCGCCGACCCGCCGTTCCAGTTGGCGAAGCCGGGTCATTAAGGCCTGGCTTTGCATGGTGTTGGATCGCTGGTAAAGGCCGCTAGGTCTGCCGAAAGACCTGCGTTGGGCCGTGAGTTGGGGGCGTGAGAGAAGCAGGGCAGCGGTTAACGTGACCAGTCCAACAAGCGTGAGTTTCTGATACATCGACGATCTCCCGGTGCCGAGCGTTCCTGTGGCGGAAAAGGGGAAACGAGCCCGGTTGGTATTGTACCCCTTGGCATCCGCTCGCTGCCAGCGCAACCTTGCGGCGGCAGGGATCTCTTTGGGATGGATTGGTGGCATGGCGATGTTTGGGTTTGCCGGACGTCTTAACAGCGGGGTACAATGGGACAATCGTTGCCAGTGGGGCGTTACGCAACCAGCATGAGCGACGGTTTGCCCCACGACGAACCATCGCCCGCGACGAATGTGGTACTCGCATGTCCCAGCGTCTTTTGAACCACTGTCAAGGACCGCTTGATCGTCGCCATTGGTTACAGCTCGGCGGTTTGAGTCTCGGTGCACTCTGCAGCGGTCTGCAACCTCGGGACTGGCAGTTGCGGGCAGCGGGGGGGGGACTGGGGGACGATTTTTCTGTGATCCTGTTTTGGGCGAATGGAGGTCCCAGCCATCTCGATCTGTTTGATCTGAAGCCGGATGCTCCCAGTGAGTATCGAGGCCCATTTCAACCGATTGCCACCAACGTGAGCGGTATGCAGATCAGTGAGTTATTGCCGCTTTTGGCCCGGCGCGCGGACAAGTTTACGTTACTGCGTAGTTTGCACCATGAGCGCACGGAACATTCTGGCGGAACAAATCGGTTCCTGACGGGGTACCCGTCTGTGGCGGCAAACCTGGCTGATTCGGAGTTTCCAGAGATCGGTTCTGTTGTGTCGAGGCAGTTGGGGGCAGCGGTGGACGGATTGCCACTTTTTGTGGCGAACACGAAATTTTACGGTGGTGGTCCTGCCTACCTGGGAGCCGCTCACAAGCCTTATATGCCTGCTCCTAATCCACTGACGTCGAGCGGGAATAACAGCTACGATCCGGTCCCTCTCTATCGCGATCCGGGGCAAGTCGATCGGTTAGCAATTTCCCCCGATGGGGTAATTGCGCTGCGTCGTCGACAGGAATTGCTGCAGTCATTGGATCGCTTTCCGCGCTCGCTGGATGTCAAGGGAAGGTTTGATGCACTGGATGAAATACAACGGCGTGCCGCGGAAATGCTGGCTGGTACGCGGACACGTGAGGCATTTGATTTAAGCCAGGAAACTCCGGCGACACGCGAGCGGTATGGCCACACTCACTGGGGAAAGAGTCTGCTGACTTGCCGGCGGCTAGTTGAGGCGGGCGTCAGGTTCGTGCAATGCCAGGCGACGTTTCGCTTGCAGAAGAGTACGGGACGGACAAGTAACTGGGACGATCATTCGGTCAATTCAAATCTCTTTCTGGCGTACCGTGAAAAGCTTCCTAGCTTTGATCAGTCGCTCAGTGCGCTCATTGATGACCTCGACCTGCGCGGACTCGGTCAGCGGGTACTGCTGGTGTTTTGCGGCGAGTTCGGCCGGACGCCGCAGATTCGCAACCAGGATCCATCAGGCCGCCCGGGCCGTGATCACTGGTCGCGGGCGATGAGCGTGTTGCTGGCTGGCGGTGGGTTGCGTATGGGACAGGTAATTGGCCAGACCAATCGTCGGGCGGAGGAGCCTGTCGAGCGGATCATGAATAGTAACTGCCTGTTGGCGACTCTGTACCACCGGTTTGGCATCGATCCAACGGGTGCCTATTTGGACCACACAGGGCGCCCAATTCCGATCCTCACCGAAGGGGAACCGATCCGGGAGTTGTTTTAGTATGGCGTTCGGTGGTGTGTTTTGTTTCGGCTTGAATGCGACCAAAAGGCAATGCAGTGGGAAAGGCGGCAGCACAACAATTGACGTCTCTGGCGGTAATCGCCAGCGGGCTGGTGTTGGGGGCGGTATGGGGTGTTCCCAGAGTGGTCGAGAAAGAATCGACCGCATTGTTGGCGTTTGCCGGCGGTCCACTTCTGGCGGGTGTGGTGTACGCGATTTGGCGCCGGCGGTCCGGCATGTCGTCGAGCGCTGGTCCGCGAACAGCGTTGGTCGCCCTTTTGCTGGGGCCCCTGCTGGGTGGACTTGCCTGGTGTGTCTACGGCCTGCTTGACACGACAACGACGCCAGCGGAACAAATGGAAATGTTGGGCGGATTCGCGTTACTTGGCGCTTTGGCAGGTGGCATCGTGGCCTTGGCATTGGCTGTGCTGGCTTGGATCCGGTAACCAGAGTCGCAGCGCAGGTGGCCGCCGCGGTGGGAGCCTCGTTTGCCACTTCACGGGTGCTGTTTGGCTTGTCGTCGGCCCGTGGCATTCGGGCGTGACGTGGGCAACGCCGGCAAGCCAGTCCTGTTTCGGTTATAATAAGCGATGGTTTATGTTTCGGCACTGGCCACAGCGGTCCAACTCGGCGTCTCAGTGCAAGCTGGCTTTGGGACCGATCAATCGAACATCTGGAGGGTGACATGGATAAGGAACATGCCGTCAATTACCTGGTTAACATTTACGCGGTACTGGCATCGGATGGTGATATTGAACGGTCGGAGTCCAGGGTGTTTGAAGTGATAGCCAGGGAAATAGGGGCGGGGTTCTTTGAACGCAAGAAAGCGATTGCGGCCTATGAACAATCGAAAACGACGGCGACTCTAGGCGGACGCTGGTCGGATAAGGTCAGGAATCTTGAGGACATGCTGTTTGCCGCATATTGCAATGGTGCATTAGCGCCGGATGAAAAGGAGATCGTCGTGGCGCAAGCCCGCGTTCTGGGGATCGAGAAGGAACAGCTAACCGTCATCAAAACAGAGGCCAAGCAGCGTTTCGACGCGTTTCGCTAGTGCGCGGTGGAGCGACCTGTGGCACGGAACGGATGACAAACGGCCTGCAACGCCGTATGGTACCCACTTGAGGCGGTGCTGCGATGTTGTGGACGGACAGGACGATCAGGGAAGTTCCGATGAAACGAGCACTACTGGGTCTGCTGTTGTTGTCAGGTGGTTGTGATGTTTCTGTCACTCAGCCTCCGGTGGAACCGCCCCCGGCGGAAGCTACTGAAGTCGCGTCCACACCGCCCCGTAGCGAGGCGGTTCTGGCACTCGAAGCGCTGGGCGCGGAGTTCGAATTTGAGAATGAGGTGGCGGTGTCACTGGAATTGCCAGTAGCCACTACCAATAGCGATTTAGCGCGGCTCAAGGAGCTGCCAAGTCTCAAGCGGATTGTGCTTCCTGGTGCACAGATTACAGACGGAGGTCTGGTCTACTTGCGGCGTTTGGAGGAGTTGACGGACGTTGATTTGTCTGGTGCAGCGATCACCGATGCGGGTTTGCGGTCGCTACAGAAATTGACTGCCTTGCGTGTGCTCCGTCTGCGGGACGTGCCGATTGGCGACGTGGGCCTGGGGCATCTCAAAGGACTGGTTGGGTTGGAAACACTCGACCTGACTCGCACCAAAGTTACGAACGCGGGTCTGGCTCACCTGCAGGACATGAGCGGCCTTGTCGAGCTGTCGCTTGCAGAGACCGCGATCACGTCAGCCGGGCTCGTGGCACTGGCCGATCGCGGAATGAAGTTGCTGGCTTTGCCAAAAGCGGCCCGCAACGACGCCGGCTTGCAACATTACCTGGCCGCATTTCAACCGCTACAACGGATTGACCTGAGAAAATGGTCGGTGACCGATGCAGGGCTTGCGCACTTGAAGACGATGGCGAGTCTGGAAACGGTAGCACTCGATACGCTTCCTGTGACCGATGCAGGATTAGTTCATTTGAAGATGCTTCCGGGACTCAGAGAGATCAGTTTGGCCGGTACCAAAGTGACGGATGCGGGGTTGGCACACCTCAAGGAGATCCCAGGACTCGAGCGCATTTGTCTGGAAGGAACTTCTGTCACCGCAGCTGGTATTGCACAGTTGGCAGGTTCGGGGGTAGCGGAATTGGCACTGCCGATTGCTGCCCGCAGCGACGTCGGTCTACCGCATTATCTGGCGGCAACCGCAGCGCAGCCGACGTTGGATCTGTCCCGTTGGAAGATCACGGATGCCGCCTTGGTGCATCTCAAAGAACGACCGGAATTGGAGAAGTTACTGCTCGACCATACGCCTGCTACGGATGCCGGATTGCAGCATTTGGCGGCGGTGGGACAACTGCGAACGCTTGGTTTGCGGGGAACGAGAATCACCGATGCAGGGCTGGTTCATCTGAAGCAACTCGCTCAATTGGAGGAATTGGACCTTGCCGATACGGGGGTTACCGAAACAGGGTTGGGTCATTTGATTGGCAAGCAGTTCGAATCTTTGAACTTGCCCTCTGGGGCGCGAACCGATGTCGGGTTTGGTCTGTATCTGGAGCTGACCCAAAAGAGGGAGGAATTGTCACTCGAAGGATGGCGAGTCAGTGATGCCGGACTTGCCCACTTGAAAAACCAAACACAGCTGAGCGATCTCTGTTTACGCGGCACGGGTGTTTCGGATGCTGGGCTGGTTCAGTTGGCCGGGCTGCCGAATTTGCAGGTACTCGACCTCTCGCGGACCGCGGTAACCGGTCGCGGCCTGTCGCATCTGGTGGGGCTTGGCAAACTTGGATCACTTGATCTGAGCGAATCCCAATTTGATGCGGTGACGCAGAGTCGGCTCAATGAATTTACGGGTTTGCGCGTACTTGATTTGGCTGGCATTCAGGTCGTGGCTGGCGACCTGACAGTGCTGGCTGAACTGGAGGGATTGGAACGTCTGACGCTCGATCGAATTCCGTTGGATGATGATGGTCTACGGCCGTTGGCGGAATTGACTCAACTGGAAGAATTGTCCTTGCGAGGTACGCGCATTTCCGACGAAGGGCTGGTTCATCTCCAGGGGCTGGGAAACCTCCAGAAATTGCGGCTTGGCAAGAGTCCCATCAGCGGTTCTGGGTTGGTGTGTCTGAAGGCGCTGCGCCAGTTGCGGGAGCTCGATCTACAAGGCGCACCTGTTGACGATGCTGCATTGCGTTGCCTGGAATCACTCTCGGCTCTGGAACGCGTTGATCTTGCCGGTACCAAGGTTACCGACGCGGGCTTGGAACCGCTCATAAAACTGCCCAGATTAGCCGACCTGCGGCTCGATGGTACGGCCATCAGCAACGCCGGGCTGGCCGCGATCTCCGCGTCCAGATCCCTGCGTTCCATTTCTTTGCGGCGTACGGGGGTTACGGATGAGGGACTTACCGATCTGGCGGAGATGTCGGATTTGGAACGCCTTGATTTGGCGCATTTGCCGATCACGGATGCCGCCTTGGTAGCGCTGTCCGGGCTGCGTGATTTGCGCGAGTTATCTCTACAGCATACGCCCGTCACGGATGCGGGCCTGGCCCATTTGTCGGGATTGGAAGATTGTCGAGTAATGAAGTTCAGCGGAACACCGATCACCGGTGCCGGATTGGTGCATTTGGCTGGCATGAAGGAGTTGTCGGAACTCTGGTTGAATTCGACCAAGGTGAATAACGCGGGCCTGGCACATCTAGTGCAAGCGACCCATCTTGAATACCTCGATTTGAGTTACACCGGTGTCACCGATGCGGGGTTGGTCCACCTTGCAGGTTTAACGAACCTGCGTAGTGTGAATTTGATGACGACGCCGATCAATGGATCGGGACTGGCGCAGCTCCACGCGCTAGATCACTTGCGTACGGTGAATCTGGGGTATTCCCAGTTGAATGACGCAGGTTTGGCACAATTAGCGACGGTGCGGCAACTGGTGGAACTGGATTTGAGTACGACTCAAATCACGGACGCGGGTTTGGCGCACCTGAAGACGTTGCCAAGCCTTACCAAGTTGCATCTCTACAACTGCGCGAAAATCACGGATGCGGGTTTGGTCCATCTCCAGGAACTTCCGGGATTGTCTCGGCTGTCGTTGCAGTTCTCGAAGATTACCGATGAGGGAGTCGTGGCTTTTCAAACAGCCTCGCCACATGTGCGTTTGACCCGGTAAACGTCTGCAGCTCGTCACGCGTGGTCTGGTCTGGAGAATGCCATGAAGGTGGGCTGGCGTTTCGCTGATGGTTCTGATTCTATTCCCCGCCCTGAGTTAGGGAAGATCGGTCGAATGAAACGATACATCATGAACCGTGTTGCGTGTTGTCTCGTCTGGGGGCTGCTATGCACCGGTCCACTGTCTGCTGATGAACCGTTTACTTATGCTCCGGTGCGGGACTTTTTTCAACTGCCTGACGGGTTAGGTTTGGGCGCGTGCACTGGAGTGGACGTCGACAGTCAGGGGAGGATTTACCTATTGCATCGTGGGAAACACCCCATCGTGTGCCTGGATCCCTCGGGGCGGTTCATTCGATCCTGGGGAGATGACTGTATCGTTACGCCGCATGGCCTGCGAATCGATCGTAACGATCATGTTTGGGTGACGGATATCGGGAACCACCAGGTCTTCCAGTTTTCTTCCAATGGTGAGCGGAAGGTGACGTTTGGGAAAGCAGGCACTGCTGGAAACGGAATCGATGAATTCAATCAGCCCACGGACGTCGCCTTTGGTGCGCGGGGCGAGATCTATGTGGCGGACGGATACGGCAATAGCCGGATTGTCAAATTCACCCCCCAGGGAGGCTTTTTGGGGAGCTGGGGGAAAGCCGGTAAAGGGGCCGGCCAGTTTGACACGCCGCACGCCATTGTGGTTGATCGGCAGGAACGTGTTATTGTGGGGGACCGGGAAAATGATCGGTTGCAGGTTTTTAATGCGAACGGTGAGTTACTCGCGATCTGGACCGGATTTGCACCGTTTGGCCTAGCCCGTGACCGTGAGGACAACCTATTTATTGCGGACGGTCGAGCCAACAAAATACTCCAGTTGGATGACACAGGTAAAGTGATTGCTTCCTGGGGCAGTGAAGGTCCGGGGGTAGGACAGTTTCAACTTCCGCATATGTTGGCGACAGACCGGTGTGGAGATTTGTATGTCGGTGAAATCAAGGGCCAGCGATTTCAGAAGTTTGCACGGCAAGGTGCGCCACGTTAGCCGCTTGATCGTGGACGGGGATCGCACTCCAGTTGGAAGCGACTTTACATTGAGAATCGATCTTAAATGAGGATAGTAAGGCGATGCCAAAAGCAATTCGTATTCATCAGACAGGTGGCCCAGAGGTTCTGCAATGGGAGGAGGTGGAAGTCCCTGTCCCGGGTGCCGGCGAAGTTCGGTTACGGCAGACGGCGGTTGGGCTCAATTTTATCGACACCTACCATCGCAGTGGGCTGTATCCGACCGACACACTTCCAGTCGTTCTGGGCATGGAGGGCGCGGGCGTCGTCGAAAACCTGGGAGAAGGGGTCGATGATTTGTCCGTGGGGGACCGGGTGGCCTACGCGGGCGGGCCGATAGGTAGTTACTCGGAGCAGCGGCTGATTCCAGCCGATCGTCTGGTCAAGCTACCCGATGCGGTGGATGATCGGACTGCCGCGGCGATGATGCTCAAGGGTTTGACAACGCAGTACCTGGTGCGCCATTGCTATGCGGTTCAGCCGGGAGATGTGGTGCTGGTGCACGCGGCTGCAGGAGGGGTAGGGTTGCTCTTGTGCCAATGGGCAAAACATCTTGGTGCAATTGTGATCGGTACAGTTGGGAGTCCAGAGAAGGCCGATCTGGCAGTGGCACATGGGTGTGATCATCCGATCCTTTACAAATCAGAATCCGTCGTTCAGCGCGTGCGTGAGCTGGTGCCCCAGGGCGTTCCCGTCGTTTACGATTCGGTCGGCCAGGCGACGTTTTTCGATTCGTTGGACTGTCTTCGTCCGCGTGGCTTGATGGTCACGTTCGGGCAGTCGTCGGGGTCGGTGGATCCCTTGCCTGTTCATGAGCTGACGGCGCGCGGATCGCTTTACCTGACACGGCCGACCTTGGCGAGCTACTCCGGCAGTCGCTCTGAGTTGCTGGAGAATGCAGCCGAGTTATTCGAAGTGGTTGCTGCGGGCGCCGTCAAGGTGGATGTACAGCAGACCTACCCGCTGGCCGAAGCGGAGCAGGCCCATCGCGATCTCGAAGGTCGGCGGACGACAGGGTCAACGGTGTTGTTGCCCTGATCGGTTTGGCGCGGTGGCTAAGGTTTGGATTTCGGGGGAGGCGGTGCTGCCCCCAGAGACTGCAGGTACGCCAACAGGTCGGCCGCCTGCTGGGCAGTCAGGTCGCTCAGCAGGAATTGGGGCATCAGTGAGATGGGGCTGATCTGCAGTTCGTCGATGTCATCACGTTCGATGGTGAGTTGTTTCTTTTCCGCAGTGCGAAGCACGATTTCTTGCGGGCTCTCACGTTCAAGCAATCCCGTGTGCAGCCTGCCCTCCGCGGTGACAAGCACGCGGGCACGGAAGTTTTCTTCGATTTTCAAGGAAGGTTGCAGGATTTGCTGCAGGAATTCACCGCGGCGCGGATATTTGCGGTTGATCTGTTGTAATGTCGGTCCCAGCGACTGTGCCGGGTCGTCGACGTGATGGCAATGGCGGCAGCGTGCGTTGTCGCTAAAGTAGATCAGACGGCCCCGTGGTGCGTTCCCCGTGAGTGAGAGGATCGTCGCGGGGTCGATCTTTTGGCCGAGGCGTGCCAGCCGTTGCGACTCGGGAATGAATTCTTCAAACAAGCCGGCGACGTCGCCACGTGCGGCCTGGCTCCCGAGGCGGATTGCCAGATTCCGATCGGGTGGGGCCAGTTGTCCGCCATGCAGTTGGGTGATCAGCGATAACGCCCCAGGAGTGCTGGCCAGTAGCGTGTCGATTGCCTGACGGCGTTGGACAGGGTTGGCATCTCCCCGGGGGGCAAGAACCTCCAGTGCCTGCTGTTCTGGGCTGCCAGGTTTGGCTGGTCCGGCCAGTGCCTGACCCGGTGCCAGAGAGCTGATCCATTGGGCGACCAGAGCGACGCCTTGGGAGTCGACAGCTCGTGACCCGATGTACGGCATGCGCGCGTAGCCTAGTTTACTCATGCGGTAGAGGATCAGGGAACGGTACGGATCTCCGGGAACCAGCAGCCTGGCATCGTCAATTCCGAAGGTTCCGATCCCAGTCCCCTTAAATGCGTTGAGTTGGTCCAGTGACAAGTCGCGCCGTAAATAGAAAGAGACAATGGCATTTCCACCCGGATGGTGACAACTGCTGCAGTTGGCGTGCAGGTAAGATCGTGCACGGTCTTCAAGAGGTTGAGATGCGTCGTGCGGATCAACCAGACGCAAAGGGTGCTGGGCCGGCACCGGCGCGTCGCGTTCAATGACTCCCTGAGTGGCCAGTTGCGCCAATTGACCGCTGCGGTCCGAATTCGTGGTGGCGGAAGCTAGGTTGAGTTGATGCGGGACAAAACCGAGGACATAGTGCGAGCCGGCGTTGTGGCACATGCGGCATTCGTTTTCCGCGCCGACGTGCCAGCTGCGGTCTTCCTGCCCAGTGGCGGGTGCGCGGCTGGCTAACGAGATGGTTTCGGTGGAGCCTTCGGATGATACCAGCAGGGCATCCTGGCCGTCCGCGGTCCAGCGGTAGCTGTAGGGATTCCAAGTGCCGTTAAAACGATGCAGCAATTGGGTTTCCAGGGGGCGCGTTGGTTGCCCGGCTGTTGCGGTCCACGTCAGGTGTTTGACGAGAACCGTGTTTTCCGGAAAGCTGGACTGGCTCTTCAGATCGCGGGACAATCGGACTCGACCGCGGTCCGGGATGGCGATCCAACGCGCTGCCTGGGCCCCATCCAGCCAGCGACCGGCAGTTACATCGTAGGGCATCACGCCAGCAGCCGGTTGCAATGGACTCAGCGACTTGAAGAGGCCGGTTTCGCTCAAACGCCTGGGGAAATTTGCAGAGGTATCCGGAGTATCTGAGGGCAGTAAACGATAAATCTGCCCGGTAAGGTCGTAGTCCAGCACGTATAGATCACCGGAACTACCCTCCGTAAATGAGACGATCCGCAGGTCGGTATCCACCAGGGTGCGGTGTTCGAGGTCCCCTTCCGGGGTCGCCCGCAAGCCCCAGATGGTTCCGGTGATATAATCGCCGTATACGAAGTATCCGGCGAGATCCGGCATCGTCTTACCGCGATAGACCGGTCCGCCAATCACTGAGTTCGCTTCGGTATGAGGGTGGTCTTTGATGGGCGGCCGGATTGGAGTCGGGCCTTGTTGCACGTCATTGCGCAGCGCTGCTCGCCCTTCCCGAATGGGCCAACCGCAGTTTCCACCACGAACGATCTGGTGAATCGATTCCCACGTCTCCCAGCCGTTGTCAGCGACAAAAATATTACCGGTTACACGATCGATACCGAACTTCCACGGGTTGCGCAGACCGTAGGACCAGATCTCAGGTCGCGCTGAGGGAAGTTCGAGAAAGGGGTTGTCGGCGGGGATTCCATAAGATTTGCCCTGAGCCGGGTGGTCGACGTCGATCCTTAGAATGGAGCCCATCAAGTTGCTGACGTCTTGCGCGGTCTTCTTGAAATCAGGAGGGTTCGGGCCCCAGCCATCTCCCGTTGAGATGTAGAGATGCCCGTCGTTACCAAACCGCAGGCAGCCCCCATTGTGCCCCCCCGCTGGCCAAGTAATCAGGATTTGCTCACTATCTGCCACAAGCCGGTAAGGCGTTTGGGCTGTCATTTCAAATCGAGACACGCGACTTTGTTCACCATCAGCAGGATGTGTGTAGCAGACATATAAGAACCGATTTGTTGCGAACTGTGGGTGGACGGTTGCTCCGTAAATGGAGAGAGGTTTGTCCAGCAGTTCAGGTGCCAGTGACTGCCGCAAATCTGCGACCAGATTGCGGTCGTTGACCTCCTGCTTGTTGGCAAAAGTGTAGATGCAGCCTTCGCGCTCGGTAATCAGAAACACACTGGCGGATGGAATCTCCGTGATACTCGTAGGAGTCTTGAAACGCACTCCTGCGAAGGCGATTTCCACGCGATACGGCGCAGGGGGAGATGGCGTGCCATTGATGCGTGAAGTAGTCCACGGCGGTCTCGTGGCCGCTGCTGAGTCGGCGGCCATCAGTTGGGGTGTGGGCCACCCTGTCACGAACAGATTGGCCAGCAGCAGGATTGCTGCGAGGCGAGTAGATGCGGGAATCATGGAAGCGTGCATAATTCGGATCTGCATGGCGCGGGGTTCGGATGCCAGCAAGCGGGCATGGTCACAGCGAGGCGACACGTGGATGCGACGTCCTGAGTTTATATCGCAGCCATGCCAGGCGTTGCAACGCCCGGTGGGGATTGAGTCCGTCGCGCAGCCGTGGGCTGGCGAGTTGCCGGGATGACCGATGTTCAGTCAGAGTGCGGTAAACTCAGCTTTGCCAACGCCTCCCAGGTGAAGAGGCCAGTGTCATGGCCATCGGACCAGAAAATCTTCAGGGCGTAATTTCCAACAAGTTGCATGTCGACGATGTGTAAATCGGCGGGTAGGGTCGCAGGATCAAGCAGACGTTCCCCCGTGATTTCGTGTACGCAATGTGCGCACGGGCATTGCTCACGGATAACACGGAAAGGGACCTGGGCCGTCTGGTCTGTCCAGGTGATTTCCAGGCAGAGGTTTTCGCGGACAGGGGTAATGCGCGTCGGTGTTGGCATTCTGGTCCGTGTTCCCGTGAGTGTGGTGTGCTGCTCGTAGAGTGGTGCTGCAGGAGGAAATAGGTAACGCGATGTCGTCAGCGGTGAGCGGTTCACGCCTGGGGTTGAACTGCCTGTTCTCGCGTATTCTGCAGAAACGAAGTCACGGTGCTATCCCCGCCCGGCCAGTGGCATTTCAGTGGCCATAACCGTCAGCGAGAGGACATTTGCATCCAGTGGCAGACTGGCCATGTAGGCGACCGCGCGAGCGACGTTGTCCACGTGCATCGTCGGTTCCGGACAGGTCGATCCGTTCGCTTGTAACATGCCGGAGGCGACGCGGCCTCCCATCGCAGTGTCGGCATTGCCGATATCGATTTGGCCACAAGCAATGTTGGAACCGCGGCCTTCGAGTGAAGTGGTTTCCGTGAGGCCTGTGAGCCCGCATTTACTGGCCGTATATGCGACCGCCTGCGGCCTGGGCACCTGGGCGGACACGGAACCGTTATTGATAATCCGTCCTCCCTGGGGGTCCTGGGACTTCATCCGTTTCATGGCCTCTTGTGTGCAGAGAAAGGCACCTGTCAGATTGACGTCGAGGACGCGTTGCCAGTCGCTCAGTGCCAGGTCTTCGAGTGGGCCGACCGGAGCACCGATGCCGGCATTATTGAAGAGCAGGTCGATTCGTCCAGAGACGGTCGCGGCTTCTCGAAAGAGCGCTGTGACTGAGTCGGGGTCACAGACATCGGTGACGACCGCCTGCATTTGAGATGCGCGCTCACCCGCCAATGCGATGGTTTCTTGCAAGGCATCGGGCCGGCGCCCGGCGAGCACGACGTGGAAGTTGAGATCGAGGAGTGCCAGGGCAGAATGACGCCCTACGCCCGAACCGGCCCCTGTGACAATAGCGACTTTGACGCCTGAATCCATGGAAAAAAATGCCTTCTGCTTGGGACTCTTGTCTGCGCGAGGCCCAGGCTGGCGCGACGCCGAGAGAGGACCGTGGTGACAAGAGCAATTGAGTGAATGACGCGATAGCACGACAGAGCGTTTTCGGTTTGCCGCGAAACAACCGTCGTCTACCCATTATTGAAACAATCTCCGATCTCGCCAGTGGCCATCACGGCAGGCTAGTTCTGGGGAGCCCGTGAACTGGCTGTCAGAATAGCCCGCAAATGACTTATGATACGTCGCATGAGTGACTTCCGTGTCGAACCAGATCAGATTGACTTGCCGCGTGGTGCTTTCTGCAAAGCCCGCCGTCATTACGTGCGGTGGCGAGGGCGGACCGTATTGGGACTCAGTGCAAATCCCTTTCGAGCCTATCTGTTTCCGGTCTATACACCTGCCGGCTTGGCGCTTACTGAAGAGGCGCCCATCGACCATCCGCACCACCAGTCTGTTTGGGTGGGCGCTGACCATGTGGACTGTTTACTGCCTTATGGAGAGGGGCAGATCGAAGTCGCAAACTACAATTTTTACGTCCAGGAGACGTTTCAGGGGCGCGCGGCAGGGCGGATGATCGTGCGTGCGATCGATTGGGATGAACTGGCTGAGAGACATTTACGCGTAGTACAGGATATTGAGTGGCGGGGGCCTGCGGAGTGGGGTGCGCCTGAGGGGCGTGTCGTAGCGTATGAAAGCCGAGCGATTGACGTTCAACCTGGCGACCTGGCACACGTGATTGACGTGCGGTCACGACTCCGGCCTGGTGCCTGCGATTTACAGATCGGGCCGACTCGGCATGCGTATTTCGGGATTCGCCTGGTAGAACCTCTACGGCCGGATGGGGACGCCGAACTGGTTGATTCCGAGGGACGCAGGGGGTTGGCTGCCATTGATGGTTCAGGTGGCGATTGGATCCACATTGGTGGACAGCTTACCCGGGATCATCAGGCGGGGTTGGCCTGTTTTCCTTATCCGCATCGCGGGGGCGCTACGTGGGGGGTGCATCCCTGGGGCACGATTGATGTCAATCCGTTGCGGCATGAGCCATGCGTGTTGACGGTTGGTCAGCACGCCGAATACGGGATACGTCTGGTGGCCCATGATGGTCCGCTGGCTGCGACTCAAGTCACAGAATTTCATCGTGACTTTTGCGCGGCGCCCGTAGGCGATTGGAACGACCTTCCAGAACCGTTGTAGGGAAGGCACGAGGGTGGCGGTGCGCTAGCGGCAGGAGTACCGGTACTGGACCGTCGTGCGGACACGCGTCAAGTTGGCGCGCCAGTGTAAAGCGACTCAATCACCTCGCCGTCGTTGAGTCGGCGGGGCCGGTCCAGGCGATCAGGGACGTTGCTGGCCAGGTCGATCCCCAACGCGTTGTAGATAGTGGCTCCCAGGTCGTTCGGATGGTACGGAGTGGTCACGGGGTAGGCACCCTTGCGATCGGTCTTGCCGATTACCTGGCCGCCGCGCACACCTGCACCTGCGACGATTGCGGTGTACCCGTGGGCCCAGTGGTGTCGCCCTGGTTTGGTCTGACCCGCCAAGGGAGAGATGGATGGGGTCCGGCCAAATTCTCCGACGCAGACGACCAGTGTCTGATCGAGCAGTCCGCGTTCGTCGAGGTCATCCAGCAGCGCGCTGACACCTGCGTCCAGGTACGGGAGCATGTTTTTCAGGCGGCCAAAGTGATCGACGTGGGTGTCCCAGGTTTGCACACGTCCCATATTGCATTGAATGACGGGCATCTCCAACTCGACAAGCCGCCGCGCCAATAGCAGCGTCTGACCGTAGAAATGTCGCCCGTAACGTTCGCGCATGGTGTCCGTTTCACGCGTGATGTCCAATGCGCGTGTGAGCCGTGATGATGTCAGCATCGAGTAGGCGCGTTCTTGTTGTGTCGCGTAACGTCTACCCGAAGGTGATGCATTAAGAGCAGCCTGTCCCTGCTTGATTTGACTCAGCAAGGATCGTTGTTGTTCCAGGCGTTCCGCGTCGAGGTCGCCGATCAGTGAAACCGCCTTGATCGGTTTGAACACAGGGTTGCCTTCGTAGCCCTCGTTGTTGGGGGTGTATTTGAGCACAAACGGGTCGTGCTGGGGCCCGAGAAATCCGGCGTGTTGACCAGGCCAGACCAGCGCTCCTTCAATGAGCGGATTCGGCAAAGTGACCTGACTGGGTAGTCCGTCAGTGCGCGGTGCCAGATACGAAAGCGCGGATCCGTACGATGGCCAATCGGCACGGTTCAGCGATTTGTCCTGGTTTGAGGAGCCACGGAAAGGTTGCACGGCACCCGTCAGGGTGTTATGTGAGCCGGACAGGTGTCGGTTATCACCGTGGGACAGGGAACGCAGCACAGCTAATTTGCCGACGCGTTTCGCCATCTGTGGCATGCGGTCGGTGAATCGGATACCCGCGATCGATGTGTCGATGGGCTGATAGTCCCCTTTGATTTCGGGCGATTCAGGCTTGGGGTCGAACATGTCAATGTGCGGCCCGCCGCCCGTCAGGAAGACCAGGATCACCGATTTTGCCTGGTGTTGTGGTGAGTTGCTGGCGTTGGCCTGATCTGTCAGCAGGTTCGACAGGCCCAGGCCCAGAAAACTAGAGCCACCAATCTGTAGTAGTGCGCGACGTTCGAGCATGGACGTCTCCAAAGGGCAACACCAGCTGCGGGCAATTCGTACCGACGTGAGGCCGGTCTCTGTAGTCTATTAGACCAACTGCATTGCCAACGCTCAAGATCGGTCATGCCAGGGGACTGAAATCCCCCGCCGAATGTGGCAGTGCGTCGACCGTCTTGGGCAAATGTTTCGCGCGAGTGAATCAGCCAAACCAGGTAGCTGTTTTGGGTACTGGGTGGCGATTTCCGCCTGCGCGATTTGCCAGATTCCGGTGATTAAGCATAATTCTGGGCGAACGAACCAATAGGGTGGGGGCGGCTGACGCGTTCGCTATTGGTTTGACCTGTTTTTGCATCGAGAGGGCGGTTCGATGAAATCATCGGCATTTGTGGTGACGGCGTTGTTGAGCATGGTGTGGCTGGTGGGTTGCGGTTCGGAAACCGAATCGGGGGGCGGCCTGCCTCCGGCGGATGCGCCCAATGGCGGTACAGGCGAGGCGATGCTCGACGCGGCGGGAGAGGCTCCAGGCATCGCCGCAGCGGCCGCGGCATCGGAAGAAAAAGCGAACGCTGCGGCACCTGCAGAGGAGGCACCTGCAGAGGAGGCACCTGCAGAGGAGGCACCTGCAGAGGAGGCACCTGCAGAGGAGGCACCT
>PBOG01000266.1 GCA_002724245.1 Planctomycetaceae bacterium | reverse complement strand
GCTGCATCGTCGGTTGCGGCTGCATCGTCGGTTGCGGCTGCATCGTCGGTTGCGGCTGCATCGTCGGTTGCGGCTACATCGTCGGTTGCGGCTACATCGTCGGTTGCGGCTACATCGTCAAAGGCGGGCTTTTCGGCGGTTGCGCGGACTCGCTTGTGTCGGTCGGGACTGGAGTCGTCAGGAGTGGGGGTAATAATTTCCAGGATCGCCCGTGTGCCAGCATCCCCAAGTCGGGGTTTGGCCAGTCGGAGAATCCGCGTGTAGCCGCCGGGACGGTCCTCGAATCGCTCTCCAAGGATATGGAACAGGATGTTAACGGCTTGCCGCTCAGGAGTCTCCGTGAAAAAACTGTTGGTTCGCCCTCTTTGGCGCAGTTTCCCGTTCTTTTTCTTGGCGTCGGTCAACGCCGTCAATCGCTTTAGTTTCCGTTTGTTGCCCAACAACTGCATAACGCGTCTTTGGGCAGCAACCACCGGGGCGCGTGCTTCGGCCCATTGTTGGCCTTGCTCACTCTTGCGCCACTCACGTCGTTTATCAAGCCAGGCACGTCTTTGGGCCTTCAGTTCCTTAGTCCACGTCGCAGTCGGGTCGTTGGGATTGGGTGCAGGTTGTTGCTCGGGCCGGTGTTCCGATGGAAGCAAGTCATCGGAATGCTTCATGGCAGCCTGAGAACGGACTGCAATCGTAATGCACTTTTCGACCAGGGCGCGGACTTCCTTTGCCTTTTGCAGCGTGGTACGGATTCGCCCGTCTTCCGGAAGTCGATGGCCGTCTTCATCGGTACGATGTATGCGATCTTCTTTTTCTCGCACCGTCAGGAAGAGGCTGGTCGCCATATTGCGCATCATCGCCTTGCGGTGGCTCGAACTGCGTCCGAGTCGTCGTCCTCGTCTTCTGTGTCGCATGGGAAGTCTCGCTTGGGGCCTGCCGTTGTCCCCTTACCTGTTGTCGCTCCGTTGCGTGGTTTCGGTCGCCGCGGAACACTTCAGTGCAAGGTGAAAGACGGACCGCTGTACTACAATGCTGCAGGAGCTTGTGGCACTCGCATCGACAAGTGCAATCCGAGCTCGTTTAGTTTTTCCTGTACTTCAGTTAGCGTGGTTTCGCCGAAGTTTCTAACTTCTAGTAACTGGTCTTCGGTGAGTTGAACAAGGTCGCGCACGCTGTTGATATTTTCGCCTTCAAGGCAATTACCGGCTCTTACGGACAACTTGAGCTCAGCCAGACTCATGTTCAGCTTCTGTTCCAGTGCCGCATCCACCGAACTGTCTCCGGAACGGGCTGGCGAATGAACCCGCGGGCCGAGTTCTGAGTATTGCACAAACGGGTTGAGATGTTTCCGAAAGATCTTGGCGGCTTCGACTAATGCCATTTCCGGATGAATAGACCCATTCGTCCAAATCTCTAACGTAAGTTTGTCGTAATTCGTCTTTTGGCCAACTCGTGTTTCTTCAATGTCATAACGCACGCGCGTGACTGGACTATACACCGCATCAATCGGAATGATGCCGATTTCATGATCGCCGGCGCTTTGGTCTGACGCGGGAAGGTACCCACGGCCATTTTCGACGACCATTTCCATCATGAACGGTACATCGTCGGTGAGCGTTGCCAGTACGTGATTGCCGTCAATCACTTCAATTGACTGGTCGGTTTCAATATCACTGGCAAGAATCGGGCCGGCTTCGTTTTTTTCGACGGTAACGACCCGAGTTGAGTCGCTGTGGTTTTTCAACACGAGTGACTTGACATTTAAGATGATGTCCGTGGTGTCCTCGAGAACACCTGGGACAGTACTGAATTCGTGTTGTGCCCCGCGGACTTTGATTTGGGTGACGGCACTTCCCTCGAGACTTGAGAGCAGGATGCGTCGCAAGCTGTTGCCGACAGTGACACCAAAACCCCGTTCAAACGGTTCGGCGACAAAGCGTCCGTAAGTTTGGGTCAGTGTGTCACGATCGCATTCCACAATGCTTGGCAGTTCAAGTCCGCGCCAACGAATATGCATGGAAAGCTCCCCCTGGATCCTGTCGGGTAAACACACAACCGCGAAACAAAGCGGATCTGGGTTTTCCGTCGACGTCGTATAAGTCTGTTGCCTGGATGAATTGCCTGAATGAACTGTTCGTTGCCGCTAGACCCTGCGTTTCTTGCGAGGGCGGCACCCGTTGTGTGGAATTGGGGTAACGTCCTGGATGAATTTGACAAGAATGCCAGCGGACTGGAGCGCGGTGATAGCACTTTCTCGACCCGAACCTGGTCCATTTACATGGACTCCAACTTCCTTTACGCCAAATTTCGCAGCCTTTTCCGCTGCTTGTTGCGCCGCACATTGGCCAGCAAACGGCGTGCTCTTGCGACTCCCTTTGAACCCACACGTGCCGGCACTTGCCCAGCAGAGTGTGTCGCCTTTTGTATCTGAGATGGTCACCGTGGTGTTATTAAAGGTCGCACGGATGTGAGCAACGCCGACGGTGACGTTCCGTCGCGTTCTACGTTTCTTGGTCTTTGACACGGTTATCGTTGCTCCTCAATCGAAAACTCGACCAGATCTACATCTCATTAGTTACGGTCGTGTTCAGACAATCCTGATAACAGGCAATCCATCCTGCGGTACTAAAACAAACGGTACGCTACCTGAGGTCCTTGACGCCCTTCTTTCCTGCCACAGTCTTTTTCGGCCCTTTACGAGTTCGGGCGTTCGTGCGGGTGCGTTGTCCACGCACGGGCAATCCATGTCGATGTCGCAGGCCCCGGTAGCACTTGATATCTCTTAGTCGCGTCACGCTTTGTTGCAGCTGGCGTCGAAGCATACCCTCAACGACGTAATCGCGTTCCAGAAGCGCTGCCAATCGTCCTAATTCATCTTCTGCCAGATCGCGTGCAGTGCGAATTGGATCGATGCCGGCTTTGTGGCATAAATCACGAGCAGTCTTGTGGCCTACGCCATACAGGTACGTCAAGGACGTCGCAGCAGACTTATCGTTAGGGATATCAACACCTAATAGACGTGGCATGTACGGAGACTCCTAGGTCACAGCGCGGTCAGCGCAACTCAACAAAAAGTAAGGGGCATCATCTTGTTGGGAAGGCTGTTTCCTGAGACAAGCTTGGCTCGAAATAAGTGACCCGCGACGCGGGATTCGGTGTCTAGTCACGATCGCGCCAGACTACGTGGGTTAATCCAATCCCCAACACTCTCCATGGCGACTCAACCTTGGCGTTGCTTATGGCGAGGGTTTGAGCAGATTACGTAGACGCGGCCTTTTCGCCGCACAACCTTACAGTGCTCGCAAATGCGTTTTACGCTGGAACGGACTTTCATTTGGCGGGTTCCAAAAGCCCTGGGATCGGCGGCTCATCTAAAGCGAGATAGTATAAGCTTCGGTGGCTAAACCGATCAAGGGTACGGGGTAGTGAATTTCTCGTCTGAATGGAAGTTGGTGGTTGTCCTGTCGGATCAAACAGAGGGTTCGGTCTGAATCATAACCCTGGTTGCCTACTGGGAATGGTTCAGCTTAGGCCCCAGTGGCCACCGGATCAGGATGTTTCGGTCAAATCCCGGTCGATGACCTGCTTGATACGCTCGAAGACCTCGTCTTCACTTCCAGTGCCATCGACGTTGGCCAGTATGCCCCGCTGCTCGTAATAGGCGAGTAACGGCAGGGTATGCGAGTCATAGACGTCGAGGCGATTGGCAATCGTCTCGGGATTGTCATCTCGTCTGCCCCGGGCACTGAGACGTGACATGAGTTCAGGTCGTGTTACGCTCAAGGCAAGTGCCAGATTCAGAGATTTCTCCTTATTTGTTAGGCAGTCGTCAAACTGAATCGCCTGGGCGACCGTCCGGGGGAATCCATCAAACAGGCAACCATTTTCACAATCGGATTGGCCGATGCGTTGTTCAACGATTTCGATGGCCAAATCATCAGGTACGAGCTCTCCCCGACGGAGAAACGCACCGACCTGGTTTCCCAAGTCGGTTTGCGAGCTTTCCACATTTCGCATGAGTTCGCCAGTAGAGATATGGGGAACCGCCAAATGCTCTCGTAACCGTTTAGCCTGTGTTCCTTTCCCAGCACCCGGAGGTCCGATGAAAACAACAAGCATGATGGTTTCAACCTATGAGGATTAGCCTTCCAGTAACCCTTTGTAGTTCCGCATTACTAAATGGCTGTCTATTTTCTGTACCAGATCAAACGCCACACTGACAGCAATCAGCAAGCCAGTTCCACCGTAGAAACTGGCAACTCGAAAGTTAACACCCAGCGAACCAGAAACAATTGTGGGAACGATTGCGACCAATGCCAGGAAGCCAGCTCCTACGTAAGTGATTCGCAGCATCACTTTTTCGAGATAGTCTTCGGTTCGTTTTCCTGGGCGGTGCCCAGGTATAAACGTTCCATAATCCTTGAGATTCTCTGCCATTTCTTTCGGATTGAAAGTAATCGCGGTCCAGAAATAGCAAAAGAAGAAGATCATCATTACATACAGGAGGTTGTAGATAAACGAGGTTCCTGAGCCAAACAAGGAGGCAAGAAAGTTGAACCCGCTTGGCCAGGCTATGCGGCTTAAGCCGTTAAACAACAGCGAGGGCAACATCAGCAAACTACTGGCAAAAATAATTGGCATCACACCAGCTTGATTGATCTTAAGTGGCAAAAACTGACGCTGGCCGCCGTAGACGCGCCGGCCACGCACGTGTTTTGCACTCTGAGTTGGAATGCGACGTTGGCCGAGAGTGATGAATACAACGCCTGCCACAACCGACAGGAAAAGACAGACAAGGACAATGAGTGTCTCGACACCAATTTCACCTTTCTGAAGACCGACCAGTTCTGGCTTTGCTTCGCGAATCATGTCGGACATCGCTTGTGGCATGCGAGCCAGGATGCCTGCCATAATTAACAGGCTGATGCCATTGCCGATGCCATGTTCGTCGATCTGCTCACCCAACCACATCAAAAAGACCGTTCCACACGTCATGGTCAGTACGGATACCAGGGTCCACCCAAAATAAAGTGAAGTACCGTCGGCGGCCTGGAACTCTTCGGAGACGAGTCCCTCGCTGACGCCGATCGTGAACTTGAGATACGCCCAGCTTTGGAAAAGACATAAGACAACCGTCAGATACCGCGTATACTCATTGATTTTTTTTCGGCCGCTTTCCCCTTCTTTTTTCAGTGCTTCGATCGGCGGGTACACACTGCCGAGCAGCTGGAAAATGATAGAAGCTGAGATGTACGGCATGATTCCCAGGCCAAAAATGGTTGCCTGGCGGAGGTCGCTGGCGGCAAATAACGCCACTTTGTCGATGAATTCGGTAAGGCCGTTGCTACCCTCACCAGACAGGGATGCACTTTCTTGATTGATGAAAGGCAAGGGAATGTGCCAGCCAATGCGATAGATGGCTAGCAGCATGAGGGTGAATTTAATCTTGCTATTCAAGAACCCTTTGAGCCCTGGACCCCATAGCTCTTCAATCGAAAAGACAACTCGCAACTTTTCCCACATGGTACCGATCCATCCCCTAGTGAGGAGTAAACAAAAAAAAATTTCCTGGCTTGCGATCCTTGCTCACCAGGTTGGCCACGTGAATCTGTCGAGTAACTAAGCCAGTCACACTAAGTTCGACCCGCCACGTGGCAGGTCATAACCTTTCGAGTTATTTCGATGCTGCAGCCTCCTTGGCTTGCCGCTTCTTCTCCGCGACGGTTGTCTTGACTGCGATTTCATTGACCGTGCCTCCCGCTTGTTCGATCTTTTCGCGGGCAGCCTTGCTGAAACGGTGCGCGGTGACTGTCAGGGATTTTGTTAGATTCCCGTTGCCGAGAATCTTGAGCACATCGTACCGAGACTTGATCTTGTTATTTTCCTTCAATGCTTGTGGCGATACTTCTGCACCGGCCTCGAACAGTTGATCGAGTTCGCTGACGTTAATGGTTGCCACCGTCAAAGCAAACTTGTTGTTGAATCCGCGTTTGGGAATGCGGCGGATCATAGGCATCGCGCCACCCTGAAACACAGGGTGCTGTGACCAGCCAGCTCGTGACTTCTGGCCTTTTTGTCCGCGGCCACTGGTCTTTCCGTGGCCAGAGCCCGGCCCGCGGCCGATACGTTTGCGGCGTTTTCGTTTGGGATTACCTTCATTTACGTCATGAAGCATCATGAGAGCGGAACTCCTCGCAGCCGTTCAATATCTTGAAGTGTGCGTAACTCGCTGAGGGCCTGAAACGTTGCTTTGACCAGAGAAAGAGGATTATTCGTGCCAAAGCTCTTGGTCAGGATATTCGTAATGCCAGCCGCTTCGCATACCGATCTGACAGCCGCTCCGGCGATGATACCTGTTCCAGGTCCGGCGGGTACCAGGACAACACGTCCAGCGCCAAAGCGTCCCGAGACCTGGTGGGGGATTGTACCGTCCGCTACCGGAATGGTTTGCATCTCGCGCGTTGCTTGTTTCTGAGCCTTTTCGACTGCCGGCGGTACTTCGTTGGCCTTGCCATACCCGTAACCAGCCCGCCCATTCGTGTTGCCGACTACGACAAGGGCGGCGAAACTGAAGCGGCGGCCACCTTTAACTACCGCGGCGCAACGCCGAATTTTCACGACCTTGTCAACTAGTTCGGTACGACCTTCGTCGGTTGCCACGCCTAGCTACTCCCTGTGATGTGTCACCTTGATCGAGGTGACTTTGACACGTCTAAAACTCTAAACCATTTTCTCGGGCGGCATTCGCCAGAGCCGCGATCCGGCCGTGGTATTTTCCGTGACCACGGTCGAAGCGGATTTTCTTGATTCCGGCTGCCAACGCTCGCTCGGCCAATAGTTTGCCGACGATCGCGGCCGCGTCGCAGTTGCCAGCTACCTTGATTTCGCCCCGTACGCTCTTTTCCTGAGAGTGGACAGAAATCAATGTCGAACCAGCGGCGTCGTCAATCAGTTGTCCGCCAATGTTTGTAAGGCTGCGATCGACAGAAAGACGGGGGTGTTCCGCTGAACCACGTAACTTGTGGCGAACGTGATAGCGCCTCCGCTGGCGTTGTTTTTCGAGGTATTTTTGGCGATTCATGATCGTCTACCTGACGGGATCTCAAATCGAGATGCGGTATGTGGTGGAGATTAAAAGTGGATTATCGCTACAGTCAACAGGGAGATCGGTTTGTGAATTAGGTGGCCGTTTTTCCAGGCTTGATCTTAACATACTCGCCTTGGTAGCGAATCCCTTTGCCTTTGTAGGGTTCGGGCTTTCGAACAGCACGCACCGACGCTGCGAAATTACCGACCAGTTGTTTGTCACAGCCCTGTACCACAATATGCGTCTGATCTGGACAGGTTACGTCAAGTTCAGCGGGAATTTCGACATTGATCTGGTTGGCAAAACCGACGCGAAGCTGCAATTGTTTGCCTTGGATAGTACCGACGTAGCCGACACCGACGATTTCAAGGCGTTTTTCGTATCCGTTCTTGACGCCAATCACCATATTGTTGATCAGCGATCGCGTAAGGCCGTGGTAAGACCGCGACGCGCGGTCATCGTTATTACGGCTGACGCATATCTGTTTTTGTGCTTCATCGAAAGTCACTGTGACTTCAGGCCGGTATTTCAAAGGAGGATGCTTGCCTTTCGGGCCTTCCACAGACACGGTCTGATTACTGATGGAAACCTTGACCCCATCCAAAACGCTTACCGGTTTTTGACCAATACGTGACATCGTCGATCTGTCCGTTACTTGACGGCAACCTGAGAAGCCTAGTTGCCCTGACTAATGATTCCGGGACACGCGATACGATTTGCGTATCACCACACCTCGCAAAGCACTTCCCCCCCGACGTTCTTGCTGCGTGCTTCGCGATCGCTAATCACGCCACCACTCGTGCTGATAATGGAAATCCCAAGTCCGTTGAGAATCGGCCTGAGCCCGACGGCTTTCTGATAGATGCGCCGACCTGGCTTGCTGACTCGGCGAATCTTCTGGATTACACGTTCACCGTTAGGTCCGTATTTGAGTTCGATGCGCAGCTGGTTAATCGGTTGGGATTCGATTTCCTGCCAGTCCCAGATGTAACCTTCGCGCTTCAACACGTCTGCCAAGCCTCGCTTGATTTTGGAGACGGGCATTTCTGCAAAAGGCCTCTCTACTCGCACAGCATTCCGTATCCGTGTGAGCATGTCGGCGACGGGATCGGTCATCATAGTTCTTGGTGCTCCCCTACCAGCTCGCCTTGCGCACGCCAGGGATCAATCCCTGGTCGGCCAGTTTTCGAAAACAGATCCGGCAGATACCAAATTTGCGGTACACAGCACGCGGACGACCGCACAGTTTGCACCGTCGTTCTTGTCGCGAGCTGAATTTTGGCTCGCGTTCCGCTTTTGCAATTTTTGACTTACTTGCCACGGTAATTCCTCAACTGAAACGGCCGGTAAACTACGCTGCGTCGTCTACCGATTTAAAAGGTAGGCCGAATTCTTCCAGTAACATCAAAGCTTCCTGATCGCTGGTGCAATTGGTGACCATCGTAATGTTCATCCCTTGCACCACCGTGAATTTGTCCGGATTGAGCTCCGGAAATACCAATTGTTCCGTCAAGCCAAGACTGTAATTGCCATTGCCATCAAACGCCGTGCGACTGATGCCCCGAAAGTCTCGGACACGTGGCAAGGCAATAGCGATCAAACGATCAAGGAATTCATACATCCGTTGCCGCCGCAAAGTAACTTTGCAGCCGATGGGCATCCCTTCTCGTAGCCGAAAGCCCGCCACCGATTTGCGTGCCACAGTGATAATTGGCTTTTGGCCAGTGATCTGTGTCATCGCATCGACAGCCATGTCGAGGTGTTTCTTTTCCTGCGTGGCGCTGCCAACACCCATGCTGACTACGATTTTCGTCAAGAATGGCAACGAATGTGGGTTCGTGCGCCCCAACGATTCGGTCAACTTGGGCAGGATTTCAGTTTTGAATTGTTCTTGAATTCGAGGGGCCATGTTCAACCTGGCAAATGTCGCGTCTTCGTCATTCGAGGATCAATTGTTCGTTGTCACCAAAACTGGCGACGATATCCCATTTTTACCGGCCCTAATTCGTCGATTTGCTTGGCCGGATTTACTCTTAATTGGATCTTGCCGGGGAAATTTCCTCTTCCCATTTACATTTCTTGCAATGCCGTACTTTAGATTTATCTGCGTTCACACGGGCTCCCAGGCGGGTGCCTTTACCGCAACTTGGGCAAAGGAATTGCACGCGAGAGATTGGTAGAGGCATCTCTTTGTCCAATTTTCCGCCTCGCGGATTCTTCTGGCTGCGGCGGACACTCTTCTTGACTTTATTCATGCCTTCGACGACGACCATGCGGGTAGCGTGGTTGATGGATGTCACGCGGCCCTCCTCGCGGTCATCGCCCGCAAGTACCTTCACCATATCGCCGACTTTGATGCGGATTGCCATTTACACGACCTCATTCGCGAGGCTAACGATTTTCATGAAATTCTTTTCTCGTAGCTCTCGGGCGACGGCACCAAAGATTCGCGTGCCTCTGGGGTTGCCTTCCGGGTCGAGAATCACGACGGCGTTGCTGTCGAAGCGGATGTAGCTGCCGTCGGCGCGTCGCGTTGGTTGCTTGCAACGCACAATTACCGCGCGAACGATGGTCTTCTTCTTGACTTCACTGCCGGGAATGACGCTCTTCACGCTGCACACGACGATATCGCCGATCCGGGCGTAGCGGCGTTTGGAGCCTCCGAGCACTTTGATGCAGGCGACTTCTTTCGCGCCCGTGTTGTCAGCAACGGCGAGTCTGGTTTCTTGTTGAATCATGACGCTTGATCGGTTTCTTTACGGCCTGCGGTTGTCACGCAGGTGGTAGTTTTTCCTTGTTTTCCAACCCATATTCACGGGGGAATTGTATTTGTATCGAATCACTCATCGGTTTGGGTGTTTGATTCAGCAGCCTGGCTACGTGCTTCGCGGAGGGCAGCCAGGTTTACCGACTTGTTTTTCTCGATGACACGCACGAGTTCCCAGCGCTTGGTTTTTGATTTCGGCGGGCACTCGATGATCTCAACCCGATCCCCTTCGTGGGACTGGTTTTCCTCGTCGTGGACATAACAGACCGTCTTTTGTTGTGTGTATTTGCCATATTTGGCGTGTCGTGCAAGCCGCGGGATTTCTACCCGTCGTGTCTTGGCGGTTTTGTCCGCAGTGACGATTCCGATGGAAACTTTCTTAGGCATGGTCTTTTTCCAGCATCGTAGGTCGCTGATTTGCTAGTCGTTGTCTTGTCACCAGTTTAGTTGCTTGCAGCTAATTCTCGTTCTCGCTGTAGAGTCTTGATTCGTGCGATGAGTCGCCGGTGCCGTAACAACTCGCTAGGAGCATCCAGTCGCTCGGTTTGCGCTTGGAGCCGCAGGCGAAACAAGCTTTCAGCGGTCTCGTTCAGCGTTAACTGCAATTGCTCGTCACTCATTTCACGCAGTTCGGTGGCGTTCATCGTGTACTTTCCATTTACCGCTAGGCGGTACGTCGCTGGACCATTCGTGTCTTTACGGGCAATTTGTGCGCGAGACGACTGAAACAGACTTTCGCTTGTTCTTCCGTCACACCGCCGAGTTCAAACAAAATCGTGGCGGGCTTCACAGTCGCTACCCAATGTTCTGGCTCGCCCTTTCCTTTACCCATTCGTGTTTCCAGTGGTGTGGAGGTGATCGACTTGTGGGGGAAGATTCGAATATACAAACGCCCCTCACCTCGGATGTATTGCTGCGCAGCGATACGCCCGGCCTCAATTGTCTGAGCCTTGATCCACCCACCTTCTAATGTCTGCAACCCGAAATCACCAAAGACAACTTTGTTGCCGCGAGAGGCGTTACCTTTTATACGACCTCTTTGGCTTTTTCGGTGCTTGACCCGTTTCGGCATCTGCGCCATCGGATTGCCCTTCAAACATACCGTTATTGATCCAGACCTGAACGCCTATATGGCCTTGCGCGGTCTTGGCTTCTGTAAATCCATAGTCAATATTTGCACGCAACGTACTCAGCGGAATCGAGCCGGTGCTTTGTTTTTCACGCCGCGCCATTTCTGCACCACCCAATCGACCAGCCAATTGAATTCTGATGCCACCAGCGCCTGCGTCCATCGTCGTTTCCATCGCGCGTTTCATGGTGCGGCGGAAACTCGAACGCCTCGAGAGTTGTTGTGAAATGTCTTCGGCAACAAGCTGCGCTTTGAGTTCCGGACGCCCGATCTCTTCCACCTTGAGATTCACAATGCGGCCGATCAAATTCTGTAATTCTGCCTGGAGTATTTCAATTTCCTGGCCACGTTTACCAATGATCAATCCGGGTCGTGCCGCGTGAATCACGATCTTAACGTCATCCCTGGTGCGTTCGATTTCGATCTGATTGATGCCTGCATTGCGGTACTGTGGCTTCTTGGGGTGGTTCTTGATGAAATCACGAACCTTGTGGTCCTCCAGAAGCAGCTCTGCAAATTCTTGCTTGGAGGCATACCAGCGGCTTTTCCAGCCCAGCATAACGCCGGTCCGAAATGCGATTGGATTTACTTTTTGTCCCATGAACCGTTTTCCTAACAGGATGATCCGAGTGATCGCGGGTGGCCACAGTGGCTCAACTCGCAAATTTACTCTCCGCGATACGACTCCAGTTCAACGTGAATATGAGAAGTCCGCTTCAAAATCATATAAGCCATACCCCGGGCGCGGGGACGAATGCGTTTGAACATGGGGCCTTCGTCGACACGGGCAGTTTTGACGAACAACAATCTAGTTTGCGTTCCCTCATTGACGGGCTGACTGTCACCCTTGCGTCCATCGGCTTGCCTGACTCTGATGTTTTGGTCGGGATTTGTGGCATTTGCCAAAGCGCTTTGCAGCACTTTTTCCAGCATCCTTGCGCCCCGTTGTGGCTGATACCGAAGAATATTGATTGCATCCTCGACGTATTCACCGCGAATCAGGTCCGCGAGTGGTCGAACTTTGCGCGCGCTGATCCGTGCGTACCTGTGCGAGGCACGCTTGTGATTTTCCGGCTTTTGCCTGGCTTTGTTGTGACCCATTCCCACATCCTTCAGGTGACGTCTTGACTACTGCCGATTGGAGTCGGGACGTCGAGAAAACTAGCGTTTGCCTTTACCGCCGTGACCACGAAACACGCGAGTGGGCGCGAACTCTCCTAGCTTGTGCCCAACCATATCCTCAGTGACGAGTACTTTCATATGCAGTTTGCCATTGTGCACCAGAAACGTTGTGCCGACGAATTCAGGAACAATCGTGCAGCTCCGGGCCCATGTCTTGATTGGTTCTTTTTGGCCAGACTCGACTTGCTTCTGGACCTTGACATAGAGCCGAGGATCCACAAACGGGCCTTTTTTTAATGATCGTCCCATATCAGCGATCTGCTTTCCGCAAGACTTATTTACGTAAGGTCAATTGGCCGTAACGCTTGGAACGTCGACGGCGGACAATGGCTGCATTAGAAGGCTTCCGCTTTTGCCGGGTGGGCCCACCTTTGGCCGGGACTCCGGTCGGGCTGACAGGATGTCGACCGCCTTTGGTCCGGCCCTCACCACCACCATGTGGGTGGTCAATGGGGTTCATGGCGGTACCCCGCACGTGGGGCCGCCGTCCCAGCCAGCGTTTGCGGCCGGCCTTGCCTAAACGCACTGCCATATGTTCGGGGTTACCAACCTTGCCAATCGTAGCACGGCACTTCGAAGGTACACGGCGGATTTCTCCACTCGGAAGTGAGAGTTGCGCCCAGTCGCCTTCGCGAGCCAGGAGTCGCGCACTGGAACCCGCACTCCGGCACATGGCACCGCCACGGCCTGGTAACAATTCGACGTTGTGTATCTCTGTTCCGAGTGGAATGTTTCTCAGCGGCAATGCGTTTCCGAGATCCGGTGGCGAATCTGCTCCACTCTCGACACGGTCACCCGCCTTCAGGCCGTCGGGTGCCAGGATGTATCGCTTTTCGCCATCCCTGTAATGCAATAAAGCAATACGTGCACTACGGTTGGGGTCGTATTGGATCGAGTCAACCTTTGCGACTACCCCATCTTTATTGCGGCGGAAATCAATAATCCGATAACGACGTTTGTGACCGCCACCGCGATGGCGGGCGGTAATTTTTCCCTGGTTATTGCGGCCGCCTTTTTTGTGTAGCGGGCGCAATAGTGATTTTTCCGGTTTGGCGCCGGGCGTCAGTTCAGCAAAGTCGCTGACACTTGCATTGCGACGACCCGCGGTGGTCGGTTTATATTTGCGGATCCCCATGAGTCACTCCAGCGGTTCAACAACGCCCAGGTAACCTGAGCTGGCGTTCATCAACTTGCTTCACGAAACAGAACAGACTTTACGATACGAAACAGACAATCCATGATGCGAAACCGGCATCAGAAGAAGTCAATCCGGTGCTCTACATCAAGCTTCACGATTGCTTTTTTCCAGTTTTTTGTTCGGCCGTACCGGAATTTGTAGCGGCGCGGTTTCCCGACACGAGTTTGGGTGCGAACGTTGACTACTTTGACGTCAAATAATTCTTCAATCGCGGCTCGAATCTCAGTCTTGTTGGCCAGGGGGTTCACTTCGAACGTATACGCGCGAGTTAACGTATCGGACGCGAGCTGCGTTCCCTTTTCAGTAACCAGTGGCCTCAGAACAATCTGGTAAGGTTCCAGTTGAATCTTCGAGCTCTTTTCTTTTGCCTTGGTGGCTTTCATCGAACGTTATGCCTTAACTTAACGCCTTATTCGTCTTCGGTTTCAGCCACAGCTTCTGCTGGCGCGGCTTCAGTTGCCACACCACGCAGAATGTCAAGGGCTGCTTTAGTGATCAAAAGGAACTTAGGCTTTAACACACTAAGTGCATTCAGGTCGGAGACTTCCAGGACTGTGACCGTGGGCGACAAGTTGCGAGCACTTAGATAGACGTTTGTGTTATGGCTATCTGTTGCAACCAGTGTAGTGGAACCAGCAACAGGCAGCTTCTGCAGGATCTCGTCCATCTTCCTGGTTTTGGGTTCGTCAAAGATCAGTTCATCGACGATGACGATTTGTTCGTCGATAATCTTGGATGCGACTGCCATGCGAGTGGCAGTGCGCAGTGCTTTTTTAGGGAGGCGGTAGGAGAAGTCACGATTTTCTTTGGCAAACGCCATGCCGCCGCCGCGGCGCACATTTGTGCGACTGCTGCCGGCGCGGGCACGTCCTGTCCCTTTTTGCCGAAACATCTTTTGTGTGCTGCCGGCAACCCTTGCCCGCGATTTTGTACGGAATGACCCCTGTCGTTGGCTCGCTTGATACATCACGACCGCGTCGTGGAGCAACTGTTTGTTAATGCGTGGCGCGAGCTCGTCGGCGTCGATATCATACGTATCGACGGTTTCTCCGGCTGCATTATAGACTGGGAGTTGCACCATAAAATCACCCGCTACCCATGAGGGTTGGATCACACGTCGCGACCCACAAAGAAGCTAATTAAATTTGTTGGTTTCTCGGATCACGACATAACCACCGTTCGGGCCAGGTACTGCACCTCGGACCAGCAACAGATTGTTTTCTTGATCCACGACCGCAACCTTTAAATTCCGCGTAGTAATCGTTGCATTTCCGTATTGCCCGGCCATGCGTTTGCCCTTGAACAAACGACTTGGTGCGGCACTCATGCCAGTACCACCAGCGTGGCGGTGGACCTTTTTCACGCCGTGTGATGCCCGTTGGCCAGCGAAGTTGTGTCGTTTCATCACCCCAGCGTAGCCACGGCCCTTACTCGTGCCGGTAACATCGACAGACATGATCGAGCTCAAACAGTCACGGTAATCGAGTGGCTTCTTTTTCTTGAGCTGCGCCTGCCAACCAACGTCTTCCGGATCAATTTTGTTCTTTTCCGCTAGTTCTTTGAGTAACGTCGGCAGGTCCGCCAGCGTCGGATGAAATCCAGAAACATCGACCAGGGTGCCGATTTCGATCTCATCGGGTGCATCGCCGCGAAACTCTCGGATGAATTTCTGTGGCTCGCACTCTGCCTTCGGAGTCGGGGCGACTTGCCCCGCACGCTTCTCTTGACGCTTACTGCCCAGGCGGTTGGTCACTTGTCCACGTTCGCTGCGGCTGGCCTGGCTCGAGCGACTACGTTTGCGATTGCCGGCCGGACGTTTCTTATCCTGATAGCCCAACTGGACGGCGCTGTAGCCATCTTTTTCGACTGTGCGAATCCCAAGCACCGGGCACGGCCCTGCCTCCAGTACCGTAACCGGAATGCTCTCGCCTGATTCGCTATAAATCTGCGTCATCCCGACCTTGCGGCCGAGTATTCCGGTAAACATCGGTACTTTCCTTGAGGGCGCGTTTTCAGGATCCCGAATACACTTCCTGATGGCAGAAGAGTGTCAGGAACTTCGTGATTACCTGAGAAACATCCGTTTCATAAGTGTGTGATCCAGGCTGCATTTACCTGGATGAAGCCTTGATTTTGATGTCAACTCCAGCTGGCAAGCTCAGCTTGTTCAGTGATTCGATTGTTTTCGCTGTCGCCTGCACGATATCAATCAGGCGTTTATGCGTGCGAATTTCGAACTGGGTACGTGCCTTCTTGTCCACGTGTGGACCTGACAATACTGTGTAGCGTTCGATACGTGTCGGTAAGGGAACGGGCCCGTGCACCTCCGAATGCGTTCTTTTTGCCGTGTCTACAATTTCCAACGCGCTTTGATCCAGGATCGCGTGATCGTACGCTTCCATCCGAATTCGAATGACTTCACCACCGGTCGACACGTTCCGGACTCCACAAAAAACGGGGATGAATCGGCACTCGTTCCCTTAAGTGACCGATGCTGCAGGAGTTGCTGACCAGACCAACCGTTTGCTCGGCACTTGCTCTCGCGAGTGCGCGAAGGCTGCTGCGGGACGTCAATTCCCAAAGGCAAACGACTAAATTTATAGCTGAGCGGGGGTTCCGTCAACACCCGTGGACCTAGCTTACCCGTAATTTCCACGACTGCTCCTCCCGTCTCAGCGATTCTGGTCGACTCGACCGCGGCACGACGGCTTTCCAAAACCAACCTCAGCGTGCAAACTCAGGCCTGTGTGTCGCGGCAGGTATGACGGTTGTCGGCGGGTTGATCAAGCAGCCCAGGGAGCCTCGATTGCCTGCCGGTCTGGCGAACGGAATCGGCTGTGGTGCCGAAAGTGTTGCGCCATGCCGATTGTATTGACTGCCGGCGATCGTTTGCTTTTCCTGGCAGTGGTCAGGTCGCTCTCTGGTGTTTTGCCCAAAGATGAGTGGCTCGCTGGGGCGGGCGGCAGATTCGCAAAGACGGCATCCGCAGGTGCAAAAAAATGGGAAAACGTGGACGCAATCGGCCGTCTCGGCGGCGTACACAACGTACTGATCCGGTTGAGAGTCGCGTGGCGGAGGCGGCCACGGTGGGCTGGATGTTGACGACAGTAGTGACGCTGGTGGCGGATTTGGGGCTGTTGGTGGCTTGGGCCATCGTGGCTCGGTCAGACGCGCAGTCGCTTCCCGAAGCGGTAGCCGTACTGCCAGGCTTGCTGCTCTTTACGGCCACTATCACGGGGATTCTGGCGGTCTTGCTGGTTCCTGCCGTCTATTTCTTGCGCCTCCAGTACCCACCCTGGCAAATTACGGTGGCGGCGCTTGGCATCGGCCTGTTTCCGATTGCCTGCCGAGGGGTCCTGGCTTTTTAGCCTGCCGTTGGGCGGTGCGAGGGCAGTGAGGTTTTCTCAGCGGCTGTGCCGTTGCCAGGCGGCATCAATGTGCGGCGCGATTTCAGTCAGCGCGTTTTCGATGTCCAGTTTTCTGACGCGTGTGCGGCGGAGCAGGTTTTCGAGCTTGATGGCTGTGAAGTCACCATTGAACAACTCGTCGTCCGGGCTTGCTTGGTGCGTGTCTGATGCGCAGTGACTGTAATCGCGAGCCACTTCGGGCGCCCTCGGTTTGGCGGGTCCAAGGCTGTCTGAACGTGCACTGGTGGTGGCTCCCGTAACCGTAGGTAACGCAGTGACGAGATGCCTGTGGAGTGGGAGCTGGGTTGTCGTTTGCCAGATTGCCAGTGGAGGACGTAGGGGCGATAGCGGGTTTTGCGCTGCAGGGGCAAGCATTGATGGTGGTGTGATCGAGTCGCTATCTTCTCCGTCAGCGGAAGCGTCCTGACTATTCAGGTGTCCAATGATCAGCAGCGCGTCGACGGGGGCAACGTGATCGTCGCCGTCTACGTCCAGGAAAGGTGGTGGCAGTTCGGGCGGTTGCGGTGGCACGGGGAGTGGGTGTGAGCCGTGCTGGTTAAGGTGGCTAACAATCAGCAATACATCGATTGGTGCAATGAATCCATCATTGTCGACGTCTAGCGGTTCGACCGGGTTTTGCCAGTTTGCACCCGCGATCAGACGTGCTCCGAAGTCGAAATTGGTAAGATTGTCGAGTCGATCTACCAGCTCGATCGACCAATTCGTGTTCGTCGTGAGCTCATAGTCGTCTTGCGCTGTGACGGTGAGTGTGTAGTTGCCAGCGGGAAGGTGGGGGAAAGAGAAATCCCCACTCGAGTTGGTTAATTGTTCGGTTTCCGCGCCGAACTGGAGGTTGTCGAAGCGAATCGCTGTGCCTGCGTGCGCGCTCGCGATTGCGTAAGCGATGTCCCCGGCGGCACGGCTGAGCGTCATCGTTTCGACGTTGCCGGTGTCGAGCCGTTCTGTTGTGTAGCGAGCCAACAGCTGATCGTTAAGGTCGTAGACTTCCAATCGTCCGACGTCTCCATCGCTATTGGCTACCGCATCCAAGCTGAGCGTGGCAATGGGTTCCGCAAACGCCATTTGCAGGCGTCGGTCCTGCTGGGTCCATTCGGCGCTGATCGTGGTGGCGTCCAGGGCGTGTGCGAATACGCGGCTACCCGTTGATGCGGGCGACCGCGTCCGCGCGTAGACGGCGGTCCGGGCAACTCCGTCGCCGATCGAAGTTAAGGTGACTTGGGGGTGCACTTCGTTCAATTCGACCAGTTCTTCGTAATCGTCGGGGTCGACGTGTTGCCGTAATGCGAGGGAGGCTCCCTGCTCATCGAGGAGTTCAACGGTCCACCCTTCCAGCCCATTGACATCGCCCGGGTCGAGCCCATCTGCAGCTGTGTCGTAGCGGACGAAACCGGAAATGCCACTGGCGGTGTATTGGGTTGGTTGCTCAGGTGACCCCAGGAAGTGGGCAGACTGCACACCGGTGTTTTCATCGACAGTGCGAATTTCGATACTGGTAAAGTCAGCGGGGACAGGGAGGCTAACGTCGAGCGTAACAGCATCGCCAGTGGCGCTGAGGGGTTCGCTCTGCCAGGGGTTGTCTACACCATCAATCCGGTATTCCAGCCGGGTAATCTGGTTCAGAGTGATGTCATTCTGCAGGCTCCCTGAACGTGTTCCCGAAGGACGCGGGTTGAGGTTGGGCAGGGTCTGAACTTCCGACGTACCGTGGAATTTATATTGCTCGGTAACTTGATCGTAGTAGCCTGTGCCCGTGATCTGATGAGGTACATCAAGTGCATCCATAATTCCATCGTTGTCGCTGTCCCGCCAGCCGACCATGATGAGCGAAGAGGGAGAGCTGGTTTCGGACGCATAAGCGTTTTCCAGACGTGTTCCTGAGACGCCAGCCTCTCGGTCCATGATACTGTCGACCTGGACAAATCCGGGGGTCGGGTTGTCGTGGGCATTTTCATTCCGCTGGTTGTAGTATCCGCGCGAACTGAAGTAAGTGCCTGCAGGTGCGTATTCGTCAAATGCCCAGTACATGTGACCGATTTCATGCGCGGTGGTACTCGCAGGTCTCCCCGAGGGTTGTACGATCAACTTTTCCTGTGGGAATGCAAATGCCCGGGTGAATGATCCTCCCTCTGCCCAGGTGTCTTCTGCGTCCTGGTCGGAGTTGGCCACAAACAGCGTGAATGCCCAGTCGGTTTCTGCTGCCAGACGCTGCTGATGATTGAAATCGACCAGGTCTTCTCCGAAACCGAGTGTGCTCCCGGAGTAGCCCACTTCCTGGAGGAACTGGGTCCCCCAGTAAATGTAGTCATCGGAAATTCGATTGATTGGCTCAAACGCGGTGGGAAAAGGATTGTCGGCGTACGTCCAGTCGACGACAAAGTCGATTTCATGACGCGCGTGCTCATTTGCCAGTGAGTCAATTTCCGCATTGGACAACGCCTGGCATCCGGATCCACTCAATTCAAGGGCATCGCACACCTGATGTCGTTGGAACGTGTCGGACCACCAGTCCAGAGCATTTTGAATTTTTGTTTTGGTTTCTGCTATCAGAGTGGGAGTCCAGTCTTCCGTGCTTTCGTCAAGGCTGCCATCAGACTCGAAGAAAACCGCGGTCACAACAGTGCTGCCCAGAAGGTATTCGGCGAGGTCTTGCGGCATGGCGCCGTGCGGTGCAGTCAATAGACGGCGTGCTTCCAGCAGCTCGAACCCGAGTTGTCGGTTTCTATCGCTGGGTGCGTGGTTGCAAGAGGCTCGTTTTGGCATGGGTGTTGGAGCGAGCGATCGCCGGCAATGAGGAGCAATGCCCACGGCAGATAAGGGCACGCAGGGATTCGCAGAACGGACAGCCACACAGCAAGAAGGGATTTACAGTTGGCCTGGTATCGAAATAGCGACTCAGCGGTTGTTATGCATCTGTCACAGATGCCACTCGAGACCTCGGTGTTCTGTCGATCCTAGTTTTGGTTTCGATTTTCCACAAGGAAAATGGCTCTTTGCGGTGGCTTGCGGTTTAACGTCGCTGTTTTTGGGGTGCGGCGGCCAGTTTCGCCGATAAGAGTTGCTCCGAGAAAGTCGCCCTGTATTTCATGTTGCTGTTTGCGCCCTGAAACCCGAGTACATGTTCATTCCAATCGATTGTCTTTGACCGCAGACGACCTTTTTGTAGATCAAACCGCATGCTCCCTTTGATCATTTTCTGGATCAGTTGAGATTCGATTCGTGCATCCCGTACTGGTGTAATGACCTCTGTGCGGACGGCGATTGTCGCGATGCCTGCTTTCACCGAACGAAGCGTGTACCGTTGGCGGACCTTGATTTTCTTGTAAGTGCGGACACCGTCTATTGGTAGCGAGACCGTCACGACGCGGGGTACGTTCCACCCGTCACCGATCTTGATCGGCTTTTCGGGAAAGGGAATCACGATACTTCCCAGGCCGAGGTCGATGGGTTTGGTGCTCGACTGCGCGAGAATGGCTCCGGGAGGGCTGATTGTGACAGTTGATAGTGGCACCCCTACGGTTTGGGCCGTCTGTTGGTAGACGCGGGGAACTTCTTCGTCGCTTTTACTGTCGTAGTGGATCAGTGGCTCGTCCCCGACGCGCTGCCACATGTTGACCTGCGATACGGAGTGCACCAGAGTGAATTCTCCGTTCTCACCAACTTTCTTGACGGTCCAGACCTTGGTTGACTCGCTATTGGATTCAGCGGTTTGGCTGGCTCCGCGGATCTCCGTATCGGTCCGCGCTTTATGTGTAACTTTCCAGCGTACAACCTCGCCAGCGGTGAATTTGTAGCGCAACAAGTACGTGTCTGCTGCCGTTGTGGCATCGGAGGTGTCTGGTGCGCGGGGCGACCTGGCATCACAAGGCGTCAGGCAGAATACAGCAAGCAGGAAAGGCGTGACTGTAGTGGCAATCCGTCGTGGCACGTGCTGATCCTCATGGTGACGTTGCGGGCAGCTGATCAAAGGCTGGGGTATTGTCCCAGTTGACTGGTAATGGAGACTGCTTGTGCGCGAATCATGGCCGCGTTCGCCCAAATGGGCAAGAGGAGTTTTCCGGTCTCTGGAGTTGTTGGACGACAGGCGGGGCGTCTCCAGCGAGCGGGCCTGCAGCTGCTGCTCGCAAGAGGGTGATGCCTCTGTATCCGCGCAGTGGACAAGACGCTGCGAGCCAGGTCGCGTTGCCGGGTGCGATTGAAGGCAACGGACTTCATCGGACGCGATCGGTCGTGGGTTGTTCCAGTCGGCGCTAGGTCTGGAGTTTGGAGATGCGCCCGCCCCAATCGAGCCGTTCACGCAGGGTGCGATAGTAGTTTTTTTCAGGAATTTCAATCATCTGAAAGCGGGCGTCCGCACGCTGTACCCGGATGCGGTCGTTGGGTAGGAGGCGACATACCATCCGCCCGTCAACAACGACCGAAGTCGCTTCGTTGGGTCTTGATACGACGAGTTCATAGACCCGGTCGGAAGAATCGACCACAGGTCGTACCGTCAGTGTATGGGGGCTGATCGCCGAAATGACAAAGGCATTCAGGTCTTGTCGCAACAGAGGGCCACCTGCAGACAGGCTGTGGGCAGTTGAGCCAATCGGTGTACTGATGATCAAGCCATCACCACTAAAGGTCGTTGCCCAGTCTGAATCGACAAAGAGATCGACGTCCAGGATGGAGAATGGAGCACCGCCGAGAATTGCCGTTTCGTTCAAGCCAATCTGGCGGTGAATTGGGGTGTCGTCGCGCAATACTTCGCACGAGAACATTAAATAATCGAGGATCCGGCATTCCCCTGCGCAGACCCGTGGAAACCAGTCCATAAACTCAGCGGGTGAAAGTGCAGCGAGAAAACCGAGTTTTCCCAGGTTGACGCTGAGGACTGGCAGCTGCCGGTCTGCCATTTGGTGTGCCGCACGCAGGATCGAGCCATCTCCTCCCAGTACGATGACGAGGTCGGTTTCGGCCGTGGAGAGGTCTTGCGTTCCCTGAAAGTCACTGAATCGAATATCAGCGTGTTGCTTGATAAGTGGTGCCAGTCGCTCCGCCTCGTCGAGCACACGCTGCTGGTTTCCACTGCCGACCAGGGCAACTCGCGGGCGGTTGCCTTGGTTCGACCAGGTCGGCTCGGCGGTGGTCGGCGATTTTGGCGCGCTCATAGGGTGATCTGCTGAAAATAAAAAAGCCGGTCATCGGTTGTGTTTTGCGGGACGCAGGGCCAATCGTGTACATGTTGGCAGGCCTGTAACACAGCATTTTTCATGGCGTCGAGCTTTCCGCTGGCTTCAAGATTTACATCTTAGACGAAGCGTTTGCCTTTTCCACTACGTGTGGCGTGGCTAGAATCCGATGCTTGCGTACACGGTTAGAGAGTTCGCGTTTGGATCGTCGGCGGAATAACACGTTCATCTGGTATCTTGATTCATCCGATATCTTGAACGGTTCCCGGTTGGTTGAGTCCTGCGAAAATGTGTTGAATCCCAAGAGACAATGAAGACGGCGGAGTGAACTTCCGCAAGGTGCAATGAAGATTGGTATTATCGGATATCAAGGGTCAGGCAAGAGTACGCTATTTCAATGGCTGACTGGAGAGGTGCCGGATCCGTCACTGGGGCACAAGTCTCAGAGCGCTATGGCAACCGTTCCCGACGAGAGAATCGGCCCGCTGTGTGAGGTGTATCAGCCCAAGAAAGTCACGCGTGCGTCCCTCGAGATCGTCGATACGCCGGGCCTCAGCCGGACGCATGAAGGCAGCGCGCAGAAGCTGGCGCTGATCCGAGAAGCAGGCTGCCTGGTGTTCGTGGTTACTGATGTGGATGGCAGTGATCCACTGGCTGATCTGAAGAACTTTGCGGACGATCTGCTGATTGCGGATCTTGAGATCCTCGCCGGTCGACTGGAGCGGCTACGTGACCAGGTCCGCAAGCCTCGCCCTAACCGAGACGAGCTGCAAGCGGAATTGGTCGCACTGGAGCCGCTGCATGCAGAACTTGAAGCTGGGCGTTCGCTGCGCGACTTTGAACTGAATCCCGACCAGCAGCGTGCCATACGTTCATTTCAGCTATTCTCTGAAAAACCCCGGCTGGTGGTGATCAATGTGGCGGACGATGAAGGGAACTCTGAGCGTTATCTCCAGGGCGCATCGCAGGAAGCGCCTCGCTTCGCTGTCGCTTTAGGTCTGCAGCTTGAACTTGCGCAGTTGCCGGAAGGTGAACGCGAGGAATTTTGTCTTGAGATGGATGTGCAGCAGATCGGCACGGATAGTTTGCTGCGCCAGATCATGCACACCTCGGGACAAATGCTGTTTTTCACTGCCGGTGAAAAGGAAGTCCGCACTTGGATGTTGCGCCAAGGCGGTACCGCACTGGAGGCTGCCGATGGAATCCATACAGACCTGGCACGTGGCTTCATTCGTGCAGAGACAATGAATGTGGACGACTTGATTCGCCTGGGTAGTGAGCGAGAAGTCAAGGCCGCGCGGTTGGTACGTCAGGAGCCGAAAGACTACGTCATTCAGGATGGTGATGTGATCACGGTGCGCCACAATTGAGTGGCGGTGTCCCTGACGCTGTCGAGCATGTGTCGCCTTGCCCCGGTAAGTTGCTTACCGGCTGGCCTTGTGCTGCAGCGTCTGGCTGACCTGCTCGGTTTCTCGGAAAACACGCATCACATTTCCGTTCAAGATTTGATGGATTTCACGGCGCGTGTAACCGCGATTCAGCAATTCTTGTGTGATGACCGGATAGGCACTTACGTCAGGCAGCTGCTGGGGTACTACGCTGACACCGTCATAGTCGGCACCTAGCCCGACATGTTCGATTCCGGCTACCCGGACAATGTGGTCGATGTGATCTACCACCTGGTGTGCATCGCCCACGGGAAGTGGGTTTTGCCGCCGCCACTGGCGCAATGCGGTTTGTAGTGCAGCAGGATCAGAGGATTTCTTCTTGAATGCGGCGCGGAAGGCTTCTTCGCGCTGTCTCCTGGGCCCGACCTCGGGATGGATAAAGCCGTTGTAGAAGTTCACCATGACCACCCCCCGGTTGTCCGCGACTTTTCGGAGAACGGTGTCTGGGACATTCCTGGGGTGGTCGGCGAGTGCCCGGGCAGACGAATGTGAGAAGATCACCGGTGCTTCTGTGATTCGTAATGCATCACGCATCGTGTCAGGCGAGACATGTGACAGGTCGACGAGCATGCCCAGAAGGTTCATTTCACGCACGACCGCCTCACCAAATGGCGTTAGCCCGTTGTGTCGCACCTTTCCCGTGGCTGAATCTGCCCACGTCAGCGTGTCGGAGTGCGTCAAGGTCATGTAGCGTGCGCCCAATTGGTACAAGCGGCGCAGATTCTGCAAGGAATCTTCAATCGCATGGCCTCCTTCGACACCGATCAGCGAAGCGATTTTTCCGGCTTTGCGAATGCGTTGGACGTCCTCAGTGGAATGTGCGATTTGGAATGTGTTGGGATAGTGTTGGACCATCTCTTTCACAAGTTCGATCTGTTCTAGTGTTTGGAGCAGCGCGGTGCCCTGGCGAGCGGTGCCTGCTGGGACATAGACCGACCAGAATTGGGCCCCTACATTCCCTGATTTCAGACGCGGAATATCGGTGTGCAAACGGGGCTGTGGTTTCGCGATGTCCAGTTTGGTGAACGAACTATCGCCCTTGGTACGCACTGCCCAGGGAAGGTCGTTGTGGCCGTCAAAGACGAAACTGTCCTGGTGAACGCGGAGCGCATCGGCGGTGACTTGGATAGGTGGCCGCGCGTCTTGGCGGCGCCACTTCCCCGGGCCGTGTACGATGCGACCTGGGCGATTTTTTGTAATGATGCCGTTGTGTAGTACAAGTTTGCCATTGACCAGCACGTCGCGGACACCGCTTGCGAATTGATGTGGTTCGGCATAAGTCGCGTGATCCTGTATTGACTGGGGATCGAAGATCACCACGTCCGCGAAGTAACCGGATTGCAGCTGTCCCCGACGGCGAATGCCGAGGTTCCTTGCAGGCAGTCCTGTTAGTTTGTGGATTGCAGTTTCCAGTGGAATCGTTTTCTTGTCACGTACGTAGTTTCCCAGTAAACGGGCGAAGCACCCGTAGCCTCGCGGATGAGGATTGCTCTGCAGGAACACGCCGCGCGGTGCCACTGCGGCCGAATCTGACCCAAACGAAACCCAGGGTAGCGCGAGTTTGCGTTGGACGTTGGCTTCGTCCATTAAGAAATAGACTGCGTCAACTCGGCTGCCGTCCTCGACAACCAGGTCCATCGCAGTTTCTTCGACAGACTTGTTGCGTTGCCTGGCGACCTGGCCCAGGGTTTTGCCGGTCAGGTGCTTGAGATCGGCGTTCTTGAAGCCAACGAGTAGAACTTTATCGGCCGAGCCGGCCATGAGGAGGAGGTTCTCCCAGTCGTTGGTAGGCGTTTGCATTTCCCGAGCGACCCGTTGCCGCACTCGTTCGTCTCGCAGGCGGTCTCTCCAGCGGTCAAAGCCCCCTTCCTGCACCCACGGTGGCATGGCGGCGTCTAGGCCGGTTGCGCCGGCCGTGTAGGTGTACATGTTCGCGCTGATTCTCAAACCTTCCGCACGCGCTTGCTCAACTTTCCGAATTGCCTGGTCCAGCTTATGCCAGTTTTGTTGCCCAGCTGCTTTGAGGTGGTAGATTTCTGCCGCGATATTTGCGTCGCGGGCGATTTGGAGCATTTCATCGACGGCTTCCAGAAATCGGTTGCCCTCGCTCCGTAAGTGAGTGATGTAGAGTCCGTCATAAGCGGCAGCCACTTTACACAGCTCGGTGAGCTCACGGGTATCGGCGTAAAACGCCGGCGCGTAAATCAGGGACGAGCCAATGCCTAGTGCGCCCGCTTCCATGGCCTGGCGAACGAGGGCCCGCATCTCTTCCAGCTCTGTCGGATTGGCCTGTCGGTCAGCTCGTCCCAGAACGTGAATACGAATTGTCGTGGCGCCGACAAACGACGCGACGTTTGGAGCGACTCCGCGGCCGACGAGATGTTCCAGATACTCGGCCAGTGTGGTCCAGGGGATGTCGAACTTGATGTCTCCCTGTGACTTGAGCAGATCTTGTTTCATGACGTTGTTGAGGGGGCCCATTGACCAGCCTTCCCCCATGACTTCGAGGGTCACACCCTGGCGGATGTCGCTTTCGGCGCGACCATCCTGAAGGAGGGACTCGGTGGCCCAGCTAAGCATGTTGATGAAGCCAGGCACGACGGCCAGGCCGGTAGCATCGATGACCTGTTTGGCCTGAGCGTCGCTCAGCGTGCCGAGGGTCTCGATGTGAGCTCCGCGAATTCCCACGTCGAGACGTTGCGGTGGCGCCCCGGTTCCATCGATTACCATTCCCCCGCGAATCAGTACATCGAAGGCCGGTTCGGCTGCCGCGCAAGTGCCTGCCGAGATCAGTAGCATGATTGCCGCGACGAGGACCCCTGATGGCAAACGGCTGGTCTTGGTCGGCATCGCAAACTCCTGACGTATTCGTGCGTATCTTGAGTTAATGCTGCGTACTGCAGCGAGCGGTTGTTTGCCATCTTCACCCAACAAATGTGGAGCGATGAAGCCTGGCACACTGAACGACTGGCACACTGAACAACTGGCACACTGAATCTGGTCATGCGTTGACGTGTCTCGGCACAGGCCCTCACGTGTGGCCGCGAGTCGGTCTTTATACTCCATGTTCGACAGAAAACCACGGTCGCCTTACCCTCACGTTGTTGCGGCAGGTCAGCAATGGGCTCAGGCACGGCTGTATTTTGCCTTGGTGCTGGACGACGGGCCGACAATTTTCTGCAATAATAGTGTGGTCTCTGCGATACGGTTTCTCGCCTTCTTTTGCCGTACTCGCACCTCCCTCGAACGCGGAGAAATCCATGTTGCGATACCGACATTGTCTTCCCCTGGTATGCAGTTGGCTGTGCACCAGCCTGATTGGATTTGCGGCCCAGCCGGCGATGCAATTGGACCCGGGGCAGAACTTTGCCGGGCACACTGAAATTCCGACGGCGCGATCCCAGCGTTTCCTGCTGAGTGCCGGTGACACGGTTGGCATTAATGTTCGTATTGTGCGACCGAGTCACTTGCCGGAGAACGCCCGGGTGCGCGCCAGTTGGATCCTGGCGGAGCCGTCAGATCCAGCCGCGGTTCCGCACGCAGCGGAAAGTGGCGAGCCGCTGGCGCGGAAAGTAGATGCCTACGATATTTACACCGCGCCGACGGCGGATTGGTCGAAAATACTTCATGCCCTCGACGGTGACGTGTTTCTCAATTACCGGGCGCCGGTTGCTGGCATCTATGAGCTGCGTATCGCACCAATGGCCGAGAAAGTGGATCTGTTTGAAGGGCCGCGTTGGCGCGAGCCGGGAAAAGCGTCGCAGATCACGCGCGTGCCCGGTGTGGCCGCCTGGCCGGAAAACGCACAGGTAGAGGTTTTCTTTTCGGTTTCCCGGATCGACGTGACGCAAGCGGCGCAGCAGCAGACGTGGGTTGAGTTGGAACCCAACGACACACCGGAGCAGGCGCAGCCGATTGACCTGGGTAACGCAGTTGAGGAACGCACGCATCATGTGATGGGGAGTGCCGACGACATTGAGTACTTTGACAACGGCCATGTGGGTCGAAGTGGTGACGATTGGTTCCGTGTCGATTTCGCCGGTCCCGAACCGCGACTGTTAACTGCCTGTCTTTCAATTCCGGATCAGCAGGTGGCAGCCCGGATACGGGTTTTCCGTATCGATCCTAAGCAACGGGAGAAATTTTCCGGTCCGCTTCCGCCAGGCCAGTTGCTGCCGATTGTTGAGTACACCGACGGCAAGAACGAAAATGAACGAAATCACCAGCAGCAGGAACAGCATCGGATTGCGGTTAACCGGAACCTGCAACCGGGAGAAACTTATTTCTTGCGAGTGGAAGCAAACTCGCCGGGTTACGATCTGGAACTGCGCGTTGTGCAACCGGCGCCGTATGATGACCCTCGACGCGCAGTACGCCAGGGATTGTACGATCATCTCGGCCAGGTCGACGCCTGGATTACCAACCGACCACGGGGTGCTAGTGTCGAGCGTCGTATCCGTGATTCAGGAAATCTGCTGGGTACCAATTGCATGAGTTGCCACACGCAATCGGGTGTGTGGGGACCAGCGATTCCCTTCGCGATGGGGTACCGTCCCCAGAATATTCAGCTCTGGCGACACTTGATCAATACCTGCTACCAGTCATTGCGCCCCACGAATCATCTCAAAGACGCGGCAAATAATACGAGTTTACAGCCGCTCGATTTGGGAGATGGCCCGGCCGGAACCCGCGTCGCGGGACACGCAGTTGTTTCGTTAGAGCGTTTTATGCCAGCCCGCAAGTTGCAGAGCATGCAAGCCCGCCGCTGTGCCAATTTCGTGCTTCTGACTGGTGACCCGGGCGGGATTAACGCCGCCGGACCGGGGGCTAATGTAGGCCAGGGAGTAGTTTTCAATTACGCCGGTGAAATTGTCTGGACAGCCTGGCAAGCGACGGGTGAACCGAAGTACTTCCATGCCGTGGAAGACAAAGCGCGGCGGATGCTCAATATCAATGTGAAGTTCTGTGACGACCTGGGGCATCGCATTGAGTTCTTTTCGCGGTATTTTCCCAGCGAGTATTTGACAGCGGCGCGCAGTGTGGCCGACCAGGAAAAGTTGACCGGTGAAAAACGTACCGCAACGCTCCAGGCGGCTGCCGAGCTGGCGCAGAAAATTACGCACCAGGTTGCGGCAGATCTGGCCAGGTTGAGAAAAATCCAACTGGCAGGCGGTGGCTGGAGTTTTGACCCGGGCGTTTCTTCCGATGAAGGAAAGACCTGGGTGGTCAAGGATCAAAAGGCCGATCCCTCGCCGACGTCATTGGCTTTGATTGCGTTTCAGGCCGCGGGAGTCGGGCGTCATGATCCAACGGTGGCCAAAGGAATCGAGGCACTGCTTGGATTGCAGCACCCGACCGGTTTATGGAAGGTTGCGTCGCAGACCGGGTTTGTTTCCACCAGCTACGCCTTGCATGCCTTGTCGCGTTATTTTCCGGCAGTTCCAGAACCCGTTCGGATCGAGGATTTCGCTGCCCGCCAGCAGGAGACTTTACCGGCGGCGATTCGCCGTGTACGGGCCATGTCCGTACGTGAAGATGCCGATCTGGTTCCACACATGATCGTGGCTGCGGGACATGGCAGTCCGCTGGTGCGTTATTGGGCCATGATTGGTCTGGGAGCGACGCATACGGATGCGGGTGTTGCGACGCTGGCCAGGGGGCTGGGAGACCGAACAAAAATGGTGCGTGAAGCAGCCCACTGGGGCCTTCGTCAGACTCTGATCGACGATCGTGGCTGGGACGCGGTGCTGGCGGCTGCCGGTTCAACCGACGATTATGTTCGGGCCGCGTCGATGCGTGCGATGGTAATGAAAGTGGATTCGGTGTTGCCGAACACGGTACTATCGCATCAGCAGCTGGTCGATACGCTCGACCAGGCACTCAATCAGGATCCGCATCCCGCCGTGCGTGCTTGGGCGACACGAGCAGCCTGGCAATGGTGGGTCTGGAATCCGCCAGTGCGAAGTGGTTTGAATGAAGCCTGGGTTCGCATGTTGTCGCGGCCGGAAACCAACGCCCTGGTGGAGAACGCCATTCGTTACCAGAGTCATGCCTTGTTTATCGCCAATGGACATGTGGCCAACGGTTCGAAAGACCACCAATATCCACAACTTGCCCAGTTGTTTGCCGCCATCGAGGCGAAATTGGAGGCGGCTCGTTCTGCCGAGGATCCCGTGTTGGCACGGCGACTAACGAAGCGGCTGATGGCGATTGCGGCCACGTTCCACAATCAACGCGGCGGTGATGGTGGGCCAGGCCAGATGGGGTATGTCACACCCGGCGCTGCCGATCTTTTTGGCAAGGCGATTCTGGACCACCTGGGACTGGTCGAAACTCAGCAAAAGAGTGCGCAGCAGCAGTTGTTGTTGCAGACGACGCTAGAGGGAAGTGCGAATATTCCACTGGAGAAGCTGCAGCAAAAACTTGTTGACTATTCGATTAATGGCCCCGAACAGTTCCGCGCTCTGGCGGCTTCCAGCATTTCCGATCCGCGTCTGGTTTCTTTGATTGCGGTACCCGAAGAGTTGGAGCCGATGTACCGACAATTGCTGCGTGGTGCCGCAGAACCTCCACGCCGCAAGGACCTCTCTGACCCAATCCTGAAGATGTTTGCCAGTGTCCATTGGATCTTGCCGCAAAGCGAGGAACAGCGTGAAGAGATCTTGCAGTTCATGGTGCCCGATCTGTCGGGTTATCGTTCCGCCGCTGACTTGAAGGAGATTGCGGATCCTGCCGAGCGGGCGACAGCAGCCCGCCAGGGAGATGCCGCTTGGTACCTGGCGGAAGGTTTGGGACGCGCTGTAGCAGACAATCCCGATTTGCATTTTTCGCATCTGGCTGAGGTATTTCCGGACCAGTTTCGCAATGCCGCTGAAGCGCGTTACTGGATTTCCAGTGTTCCCTGGATTCTGGAATTCCAGCGCAAGCTGCCGGAGGTCAAAATCGATCCGAAGAAGCTACCGCCGGTCGATCCATACGAAGAACTGCGGACACGTGCGTTAGCGTTGTTTCTTACTCAGCTCGAAAAAGGAGTGGACCCGCGCAACCGTAAGGTGGCCGCCAATCTGACGAATAAGACAGCATTGCGGCGCAATCCAGAAGTGCTTACCGCGCTCAATAGCATGTTGGAATTTGAAAAAGACAAAGAGATCGTTGGAAACGCCAAGAAGGTTCTTTCACAGAGCAATCAAACGTTCGTGAAGGATCTGGCCGCGGCGCTCAAAGCGGAACAGGATCACGGTTTCAAGACCGACGAGGAGGGTAACCCGCAACCGCCCGAGGAATTCGTCAATGATCTAACGTACTTTCGCGATTATGTGGTACCGGAAATGACGAAAGTGCTCCGCGGTGATGAACGCAGTTGCATGATCTGTCATGGCGAGCCGGGTCGCGTACCCTCGATGGAACTATGGTCGCCCGACCAGGTCGGTTTTTTGCCGGTGGACAAGTTGTTGACGAATTACCGTGTATTACAGCAGCGTGTGGATCTGGAAGCCGTCGACAAAAGCAAGTTGTTGCGCAAGCCGCTCAATGTACAGAGCGCCAAGGAAGAGGGGCATCAAGGAGGACGCCGTTACCAGCCGAGCGATCCTGGTTACCAGATTCTGAGACGCTGGGCGAGCAGCCAGATCGACTTGCAGAAACGGTTTGGAAAGGCCAGGACGATTGTGCTCAAACGCAAGTGAGCTGTTGTCACTAAGGGGCTACCTTGGGAATGGCGCTGGTTACGGATGGTAGCGGATACGAGCTGTTGCCTAGTCTGACGTCTCCTCCTCCGGGGCGACTACACGCGGTGCTAGAAACATCGCCAGCAGTCCCATGCCGACAATCGTGCCGATTGAAAACCAGCGGTTTTCGTACCAGACGCCTCCCGGGATGTGGTTCTCCCAATACGCTCTCAGCCCCAGGACCAGGAAGATGGCGCCCGCCACAATGTTTAGCACGACCAGCAACGGTGACATGCGCAGTGGCCGAGGGAGAAATTTCCGATCGATCCAGGGCATCAGCCAGCACAGCAGGCCGCAGGCGAAAACCCCGGTGAAGAGGTTAACTGGAGTAAGTATTTTCAACAGGATTCGCGGTCCTTCGCTGTCTCCCACAGCGGCCTCGGGACCGCCGCCCCCTTGATAGGTGTGGAGGAAATTCCAGATGAGGATGATGGCGGCGCCACAGGAGCACCAGGTGAGAGTCACTTTCTTCAGCCTCGCGGCGTGACGTATGCCGACATCGGGATTCAAAGCGCGGACGATTTCCTGGCAGACGGCGATACCAATTTCATAGGTGCCGTACAAAGTTCCGATGAACGTCATGTATACGCCGATGGCGTACAGCGGGTATAGCGCGGAGTGGATCTTGGTAATAAATCGGGATTGCATATCCAGGAAGTTATCACCCGTTGGCACCTCGTGGGCGGTCTGCAACTCCTCCACACCAAGCGCCACAAAGACGGCGCTGAAGACGACCACCAGGACAAAACTGAGTGTGCAGTCGACCAGTGGGGCACGCACCCAGAAACGAACAGGGTGCTGCGTCTCCTCGGCAATCTGCACCAGGTCTTCTGCTGAGGCGGTTCCAGCACTCGAACGTCCCCAGTACTTTTCGCGCAGCCAGGTGGTATAGGCCAGGTAGTCGAACCCGGCACCACCAATCACACCGACGTAGGTGGACGTTTCCACCCACACCGATTTTTCTGCAATGATGGGGTATTTGTCAGCGACCCAATCGGGATAGTCAAAGGAACGTGGCAGTATCCCGCCCAGTAGCATGTCGATCCAGTCGGGTTGATAGATGAACAGCGAGACCACGGCGCAGATCATCATCGCCCCGACGATAAATATTTGGACTCGTTCCAGTACCGAGTACCCGCCGGAAGCGGAAAGTACCAGGATGCCAGCCAGAAAAGCACCCCCCCAGAGGTAATCCACGGCACCATTGAAATACCCCTCAGTCCCAGTGACCTGGGAGGTGAAATTTCCCAGAATCCCTGGGAAAAACCCGGTCCAGATGGGAGTCGTGAGTGAGCCGATTAACAGCAGCATCAGCGGGAACCAGCCGCGGGGTCCGGGCAGGTCGATCATCCGTCGATAGGGGTGGACGCCACTAAGCACCATATGCCGGGCCATCGTAAATACGAGGCCCCACTTGAGTAGCGAGATGAGCACGAACAGAGACAGGATGTCGTAGCCAAACAAGGCGCCGCCCCGGCTCGAGAAGATCAGCTCACCGGAACCGAGGGTGATCGAGGCGATCACCGCACCCGGGCCAAACACGCGCAGCCAGGAGAGTGGGTTGGCGGACAACAACGCCGGTGGTACTGGCCGAATGTTGGATTCGCTGCTGGCGTCTGTCATCTACCAGGGCTCCGTAATAGGCGTGGTGTTGGGATCTGGTGGTCCCGGCGGAGATGCCGTTTAAAGTAAGATGCGCTGCAGCCTGAAGCTGGTTATTGTCCGACTGCGGATGGTCTTGCGAATCAGGGTAAGGTGACCCGACCTCCAGATGCGACCACACACTGCCCGGTCATAAAACTCGATTTATCTGAGAGCAGGTAGCAGGTCAGTTCAGCGATTTCTTCAGGTTTGCCGAGCCGATGCAAGGGGGTGGCATCCAGTACCGCGGCAGTAGTTTCTGGCGTCAGTACTTTGGCCATCTCGGTATCGATGAGACCCGGCGAAATGCAATTGACGCGTACAGACGGGGCAAAAGCCTCACTGCAGCAGCGGGCCAAGGCAACGACGCCAGCCTTACTGCTGGCGTAGTGAATTTGCGTTCCACGTGGGCGCAGCGCAGCGACGGAGGAAATCAATACGATCGAGCCGCGTTCCCGCTCGATCATTTCATCTTTGACGGCGAACACGATGCGAAAAGCACCATTGAGATTGACGTCGATCGTCTCGAACCAGAGGTCGTACGTAAGGTCCGCGTGGTTGGCGGTATTGCTGATGGCGCCACAATGCGCCAAGTGGTCAATCGGTCCCAACGTTTCGCGTGTCTTGCCTACCAGTTCGTCGATCTGGTCTTGTTTCGAGACGTCGCATTGAACGCGGATTGCTTTCCGGCCGAGCGCTTCAATTTCGGCGACGACGGCGTCAGCGGGTCCGATTTGGGAACCGTAACTAATTGCTACGTCAGCGCCTTCGCGCGCCAACTGGAGGGCGGTCGCTCGTCCAATTCCGCGAGAGCCTCCAGTAACGACGGCAACACAATCTGCAAATGTTCCACTCATGAGATGGGGGTCTTCTTCCATTCGAAAGGGCTAGAACAAGAAATACTGCGACATCATACCGCTGCTACCAGACAGCTGCAAAACAGTGTCTTGCCAGTAGCCAGCCGGGTCCCTTGTGGAATGATTGCACCCGCGGTTACCAATTGGCCGCTGCCCCTTCGCTTTGTGCTGGGTTCGATTTGTCACGGAAGACATCCAGCCAAAAAAAAACGGCACCCGATTTCGGGTGCCGTACCGAGCGATTGGCTGGGCATATCTGCCCACAGCGGAGACCGCTATTCAAGCGGAGGGCAAGGGACTCGAACCCTCAACCCCATACGGGGCACCTCAGTTCCAATGAGGCCGCTAGCCAATTCGCTTACCCTCCGTTACAGGCCATTTTGAGTAAGCTGGAGGCGCGTTTGCAGGCCATTGCCAGACCAACGCACCACACTCCGGAGATTGTAGCTGTTGAGCAAGTTGACAGCTAGACGCGTCAGGCACCCGCTTCTGGAAAATCAACCAGTACTTTGAGAGCGCCCTCGACACGCTGTCCAAAGGTTTCAAAAGCTGTTTGGATTTCCGCGACGGGGTAACGGTGGGTGATCAAGTTTGTCAAATCGACTCGCCCTTCCCCGATCCATTGCATAGCCAGCGGGAAGTCACGCTCAAAATCCGGGTGGATACTTGTATGGACACTCAAGTTTTTGACCAGCATATCACGCCAACGGATGCCGTTGATCGTTTCTGGTGGAACTCCAAAATACAAAATCTTGCCGTACTTGCGACAGAGATCGATACACAGATTAAGCGCTTGATCCCGATGGCCCACTGCTTCGACCACGATGTCAGCCATGCGACCATCGGTCAGGTCGGCGACGGCCTGGATAGGATCTGTTCCGCCGCTGCAGATCGTACTGGTTGCCCCCAATGACGCGCTGTGCCGCAGCCGTTCATCAAGCGGGTCAATCCCGATGACCTGGCGCGCGCCGAGATTGCGGAGTGAGGCGTTGTACAACTGTCCAATGGGCCCCTGCCCTACTACGACCACATCCTGATCGAGCACTCCTGGGAGTTTCTTGAGTGCGCAAATGACCGTACCCAGAGGCTGTGCCATGAGTGCCTGCTCGATGGGGACGCGAGTGTCCAAAGCGATGACGCGATCTTCACCAACGACGAATTGTTCGAACATGCCTAGCTGGTTGTCTGGGACGGCCAGGACACTGTCACCTTCCCGGAATTTTCGCCCATTGGTCGCCACTACCGTCCCGATGATCTCATGCAAGGAGTGT
>PBOG01000265.1 GCA_002724245.1 Planctomycetaceae bacterium | reverse complement strand
TGAAACAGAGCGGTCCTCGGTTAGGCCAATACCCCGCATTTCCCAACACTCCAGGACAGTACGCTTCAATACTCATTGCTGGTACCACGCTCACCGAGTCCAGCATCACCGCTGAATGTGCGCCGGACCACCCTTTGGCTGACTTCCGTCTGCAACCGGTCAATTGCAGAATCCAGGCTCATGGCCCCCAAATTACGACTTTCGACACGATCCCGTACGGAAACCTCGCCGGCTTCTCGGTCCCGTTCACCGACCACAAACATGTAGGGCACTAACTCCAGTTGTGCGTCGCGAATCTTGGCTCCTAACTTCTCAGCTCGATAATCTGCAGCAACCCTGAATCCAGAGCTCTGCAACCGCTGTTCAACTTCTCGGCCGTACTCTTCAGACTTCTCACTAACGGTCAGCACACGCACTTGTTCCGGCGCCAACCACAATGGAAACGCGCCACCAAAGTGCTCAATCAAGACACCGATGAAACGCTCCATCGAACCGAGTGGCGCACGATGAATCATCACAGGCCGGTGCGGGGTGTTATCCGAACCGATGTACTCCAAATCAAAACGGTCCTTGCCTGGAAGGTTGTAATCAAGCTGGACGGTCCCCAGCTGCCACTCACGACCGATACAATCTGTTACCACAAAATCAGCTTTCGGGCCGTAAAACGCTGCCTCACCCAATTCGACCTCGTAGGCCATACCGAGACTGTCGCACACTTCCACCAGCGACTGTTGAGCACGTTCCCAACTCGCCTCTGGGCCCACATATTTATCACTATCAGGAGCCCTGAAACCCAAGCGGACGCGATAGTTTTCCAGTCCCAGGGACTTCAGCACAAATTGGGTCATATCGATGCAACCACGAAACTCGTCAGCAACCTGATCTTCGGTGCAAAAAATATGTGCGTCGTCTTGCGTAAAGCCGCGTACCCGCGTCATACCAGACAACTCACCGGACTGCTCATAACGATACACCGTGCCGAATTCCGCCAAACGCAGAGGCAATTCTCGGTAACTACGTGGTCGCGCCTTGTAGATCATAATGTGATGCGGACAATTCATCGGCTTCAGCATGTATTGCTCATCTTGTTCCATCATGATGGGAGCGAACATGCTGTCTGAGTAATACGGATAATGGCCCGATCTTTCATACAGTTCCACACGCCCCACGTTAGGCGTGTACACCGGCTGGTACCCGCGGCGCTGCAACTCGCTTTTTACAAATTCTTCCAACAGTCCCCGGATGACAGCACCTTTGGGCTGCCACAGAATCAGGCCGGAACCAACGAGAGGGCTGATCGAAAATAATTCCAGTCGCTTGCCCAGCACTCGATGATCACGTTTCCGAGCCTCTTCAATTGTCTCCAGGTGGGCTTTCAGATCCTGTTGCCGAAAAAACGCTGTTCCGTATAACCGCTGTAACTGCTGGCGTGACTGGTCTCCTTTCCAATATGCACCGGCGACGGAGACCAGCTTGAAGGCGCCAATTACACCCGCTGAGGGAACGTGGGGTCCACGACAGAGGTCAAGGAATTCACCCTGCTGATAAAAAGACAGCGTTTCGTGGTTCGCCAGACCCTCTTGAATGTGCTCGACCTTGAACGTCTGTTCGAGGTCACGGCAGATTTGAACCGATTTCTCCCGCGTCTCTTCGATCCGCTCGAAAGGCTCGTCCAATTCAATGATGCGACGCATTTCCTCTTCAATCTGTGGAAAATCGTCCTCCGATATCGGCTCGTCCAAATCAAAGTCGTAGTAAAATCCTGCATCAATTGTGGGGCCAAAAGCCAAACGAACTCCGGACCTCAGACGCATCACTGCCCGAGCCATCACGTGGGCACACGAGTGCCGCATCACTGCCAAGGCCTCGGGATCGTTCTTGGTCAAAATGCGCAGAGCAACGCTACCTTCATCGGGTAGCGCAAAGTCGATACCGACTGTCGCGCCATCAAGTTCCGCAGCCAATGCCGCTTTGGCCAGCCGAGGACCAATCTCTTCGGCAACATTCCTGGGCGTCACCGAGTGCGCAAAGTTCTTTTCACTTCCGTCGGGCAGTCTCACGGTCAACATAGGCGAATCCACTTGTTCTCAGAAAGTCGTGAAAGCCAGCTCTCGCCCGCATTATTACGGACTGGTCTTTGTCATGGACTTTTGGGGGTAAAGTATAAGATTGAAAGAACTTGGGGCAAGTCGTGAGGAGCCATACACCCTGCCCACTCTTGACGGCGAACGAGGAACGCGTCAGATTGCACGACTGTGCGGCACTACGAAACCCCTTCTGCAGGGCGTTCGAACGTGCTAATCTGCGTTGTCGGCTAAGAAATCGAATCGTATTTTTGTGCGAAGTCCTTTAGAATAATCGACTTAGTGCGTGCACAAAATGACCCCGATCCGGTTGTTTGGCCGGCGCGTCGTTTACTCAAGGGCGGTTAGCTCAGTTGGCTAGAGCGCCACGTTGACATCGTGGAGGTCGTTGGTTCAAGCCCAATACCGCCCACTAAGACCCTCAGCACTTATCGGCATACGATAGTGAGTGAGGGTTTTTTCGTTTCTATACAGCATGTTTATTGAGATGCATGACTGACCCGTGCTCGAGCATTGAGCAGAAATCCGGCATTTGTTGAGTTGCCCAGTGAGTTACAAAACGTAAGCCCCGAACGCGTTCGTTAACTCAGAAAGCAAGCGAGTTTGTCCCAGGGTGCATTTGCGGACTTATGCGAGTTGGCTCGCACGTCTATCGGCTGTAGCGATAGTCCAAGCGGTGGGCAAGACGACGACGAATCATTTCGGGTTTCGCACCACGTGCGAGATTACAAATAACGTTCGATCTCAGGCCTTTACCACCCGCACTGCTTCTGGCTCATTCTGCCGAGAGAGACGGCCATCATGAAGACATCCGTGCAGACTTTGAGCAGGGATTCGTGATGGATAGAATGACCAACGTTCACTATGGCTTGCAGTAAGACCGGCAGGATTTTGATGAGGCAAGCGGCAACGGTGTTCCGACTTGCGGATAGATATGGTGCCGTCCGCAGTTACAGGTAAAGCACGGCTTGTCACGACGACGGCGGTACTTCCCCCGACAGTTGGGACCGCGCTTTCCCGTCTCTCTCGTGCTGCCGGATTCCACGGCCGAAAACCGTAACAAGAATGGAACGGGCTCAGGTGAGAACATCGTGGAGCACGTCGCCCAGAGGTCGTGGACGGTGCAGCGGTTCTCGATGGCGTAGTAGCCATCTTCTTCGGTGGTGCCGCAGATCGTCCCCCCCTTCACCCCGCCGCCGGACATCCAGATACTGAAACCAAATAGGTTGTGGTCACGCCCATTACTTCCTTGGAAGAACGGCGTCCGGCCAAATTCGCCGGCCCAGATGACCAGCGTTTCGTCCAGGATCCCGCGCGCCTTCAGGTCTTTCAGTAGAGCCGCGATGGGCTGGTCGACCTGTGCGGCCATGGCACGATGCCCGAGTTCGAGCGACGAGTGCTGGTCCCACGGATGGCCCGGGGTACTATCGTAGATGCCGTAACCAAGGCAACACGCAAACCATCAAACCAGCTCGCGAATTGGTAGCCGACCATCTACAAGCGGGTGGGGCCGACCACGCAAATCGGATAACGTCGTATGGCTGGCGTTGATACCCAACTGATGGTACAGCGTGGCAAACACCTCTCGAAAATGAACGGGCCGGTCCTGCGGATGCTCGCCGAGACGATTTGTCGAACCGACAACTTGCCCGACTTTCATGCCACCACCAGCGAGCAACACTGATCCTGCGTTCGGCCAATGGTCTCTGCCTGCGGTATTGTTGATCTTGGGAGTTCGTCCGAATTCACCCCACATCACAACCGAAACATCCTCAAGCATGTCTTGAGCCGCCAGATCTTCAATCAAGGCACTCAATCCGACGTCCAGCATTGGCAAAGTATCACGGGCATTCTTGAAGTTCTGACTGTGCCAGTCCCAGTTGAACCCACCGCGACTCATTCGCTCTAAAGGCCACTGGCTGAATGCCAACGTCACACAGCGGACCCCTACTTGTACCAACCGGCGAGCAACCAGGAACTGTTTCAAGAGTTCCGCGCCTCCCAACACAGGCATGGCCGAATCTGGAATTCCATATTTCTTGCACAACGCAACTTCTTCGTTACGCCACGCCAAAGCATTCGCCAGGCGACCAGAAGTGAGAATACCCAGTGCCTGACGATTGATTTCATCCATACCTTCCATGACACCACTGGCGTCGACTCGCCGGCGCAATCGATCGAAGGAAGTCAACAATCTGCGACGATCTCCCAAGCGATCAAGACTGATGTCCTTGAGAACGATGTCGGCAGAAGATTCCGCATCTCGCTTCACCTGTTTCTGGGAAACTCCAGACTTATAGACAATGTCGTTCCTTTTCCGTCGATTGGGTTCAAATCCAGCGTGGCCAATACCCAAGAATCCAGGCTGGTTTAAAGACGCGCGTGTGGTTGATTCGGCGTTGGGAGGTGAAAGGCTGACAAAAGGTGGAACGCCGGGGTGCCGAGATCCCTGCAACTTGGACACTGCTGCACCAAGTGAGGGCCAGCCACCGGGGGGATATCCAGGCCGCGCTACGGAATCACCTTGCTGGGGATGCGTCTCCCATCCGGTCAGACATTGGTGGAGATTATGGTCATTGAGGCCACCGTGCAAAGAACGAACAACCGCCAACTTATCCATGATCCCGGCAGTCAGGGGCATTAGTTCGCAAACGTCAATCCCCGGAACCCGGGAGGCGATGGGCTGAAACTCCCCACGAATCTCGGCCGGCGCCGACGGTTTCATATCAAACATGTCCAGGTGGGGGGGGCCACCTGGAAGCAAGATCATGATGATCGACTTTTGCCGATTCCCGGCACTCTCGGGATTTTCGGCACGAAGCAGGTCAGCCAGAGATGCGCCACCAAATCCCAGGCCACCAATTTTCAGAAACGAACGCCTGGCAATCCCGTCACAAAAACGAGCGGCCGGTCCGGGAATCGTCAACATGGCAATCATTCCCAACGAAGCAAGTCAGGCCGACCAACCCGAGTCAGGCCCACAAAACAGAGAGTAACGGTTTCTATGTGTGTCGACAATGGTTTTCTTGGCCGGATCCGGCCCGCGGTTCGTTGCCCGCAGTACGCCCGCGATGACGCGACCCACTCCCTGCTACCGCGAACCCAAAACAGGGACCAAACCACTCACAACAAATAACATATCTGATTTCATTTCAACAACTTACGAATAATCCAGAGAACTCCAGCAGCGTTTCGCCAAGGCTGTCTGACCGATCCGCCAGTTCTGCCAGCCACCACACCAGAGTGCTACAGGCTCTGTAGAAAAGCCAGCAATGCCTGTAAATCGCCGTCCGACAAAGGATTTTCCAGTCCATGACCGTGGTCAACCAGCACACTCCTGAGATCGTTCGCGCGGTTGTCATGGAAAAAAGACCGCCGCTGACTGACACCAAGCAACGAAGGCGGATTGAAGTCCTGCTGCGTTTCCCCAGCAGCGATGTCAACACGATAGGACTCGGGAGTCGTGTAATAGGGTGGGGCATGGCAATCAACACAACTCAAGCGTGCAAACAGCCCCTGGCCGGTATCTACCAGGGGCTGGTCTATCCTCCCCCGTGCCGAGTCGCGTGACGGCGGCGCGCGAACAGTTCCTAGGAACGCAGCAATCGCAGCCACCTGCTCCTCGGACGGGTCGGGACCGCGCATCGTTGTTTTGATCGACTTCCGAACCTGTTCAGTGAGATCTAACATCTGGCCATTCCAAGCCCAAGGCGCAGTGTGCGAAACTTCTGAGAGTGAAAGTACTCTCTTGGGAGCCCCGGTACCGCCATCACCAAAGTTATCGTTCAGACGGCCGTTGCTGTAACCATCCGTATGGCAACTGTGACAGCTAAACCAGCCATCACTAGACAAACTCGCATCGTGAAACCAACGCTCTCCCCAATCCAGTTCTGTCAACTCAGGCTGTAAACCAAGTGAAATCACCTGTTTGATTCGGGCTGTTTTCACATCTACCAGCGAAATCTGATCCTCATACATACTCGCCACAAAAACAGCGTCCCCGGTGGCATTCAATGCCAAAGCAACAGGTCGACGACCAACCGTAACACGCTCAAATTCATCGCGACTACCGGGGCGATAAATGGCCACCTCCGAGGTACCCGCAAACGCAATGACCTGATGCCCATCCTTCGTGACCACTACCTCATCCGGATCACCCGCCGCCTGGTCAGCCGTCCCCAGATAAGTCAGTCTGGCAGCACGCTGCTTCTTGGACCCAACTGCGGTCAAAGCCGTCAAGGGAACAGATTCCAGTACGTTCACCATGACGGTACCCCAATGAACATCAAATTCCGTCGTCGCATTCTCACTCATGAGTGTTTGATGAGACACGAGTAGCTTTTGTTGTTCAGGCAGCAGCGCGAATCCCCGCAAATTATGAGCGTTCAACTCATGAGTCGTCTGCAGCTTTCCCGACGCGGACTCAACGATTCCCAAACTACCCCCAAATGCATCCGCCACAATCAACTCGGATCTTCCCGGAAGCAGATACTGTTCTCGGGGTGCAAAAGGAAGGTCAGTCTTGCTAACGACCTTTGGTGACTCGGGACGGGAAAGATCGACCTTGGTTAACTGCTGCGCCCAGAGCGAGGCGACGAAAGCGACGTCTCCACCAGGGAGCAATGTGACACTCACCGGATTCGCCGGAACAGACAGGTGGCCCAAAGGCCGCATGTCCAAACCAACCTTCCGGAAGGTGAGCAGTTCATTATTCTGCTCATCGAGTACGACAACAAGTTCCTGCTGTGCCGCATACGCCATATCTGAAAGTTGGTCAGCCACATCGCGTTCCGCAACCACAGCGCCAATCGCAAGGTCAATCAGACTCAGGCTTCCGCTACGCTGGTTGCAAACCAATAATTGACGCCCCTCATCGACGACTTCTAATGCCACCGGATGGCGCAAACGAGTTGCAGTCTTCAAGGCGACGGGGGGGAGAGCTGCTGGCTGGCAGCCGACAAGTCCAACGCCCATGAACCAACAGGTCATCAGACAACACAAACGATAAGATTCAAAGTTCTTCATTGAAATCCCGCACGTCAAAGTAGATCGACGTTCGCCAGCCCGCAAAGGTCGGCCACAATTCGCTGCAACTCTCAAATTATAAACTGACCTCGACTTCTCGGCCATTTCAAGATGCCACTTCCCGGAAGATCGTGCTTTGGGGCAACAACCGATATAGCCAACCACGATGACCTGTGCCACAATCTGCCTCAGGTAATTGCCCCTGGACACCACTGCTTGTCAGAATCACACATCGCGACCCGACAAGAATCAGGTCGCCAAACCTATCCCCCTGTTAGCTGGAGATCTGAGTTGCGCACCTTCATGTTATTGAGCCTATTGGTGTTCCTGTCGAGCCAAGCTCTTGGATCAGACGAAAATTGGACCCGTTTCCGAGGGCCCAATGCGAATGGTGTCGCAGCAGATGACCAGCGACTTCCTGATAGTTGGGGGCAGAACGCCAACATCAAATGGAAAGCGCCGATCCCGGGCTGGGGCTGGGGAAGTCCAATTGTGTGGGGAGACCGCGTCTTTATCTCAGCAGTGCACAGCGATGAAGACTACGAAAAACCAAAAGGCGGCCTCTATCTCGGACGTGGCCGTGAAACGCCGCCCGACACAGTTCACCACTGGATGGTTTATTGTCTCAGCCTCGAATCGGGCAAGGTTCTCTGGAAACATGAAGCACATCAGGGCAAGCCGAAGGTGCCACGTCATCCCAAAAGCACCTATGCTGCTGAAACCCCCACCACCGATGGAAAGCGACTTTACGTACTATTCGGTGATGTCGGACTTTATTGTTATGACTTTGACGGCACGCCACTATGGAAGCACCCGATCGAAGCGCGCAAGACAATGTGGGGTTACGGCGCAGCGGCATCGCCTGTCGTTCACGACGGTCAGGTAATCATGGTTTACGATAACCAGGAATCCTCCTACATTTCTGCCATCGATGCGGCCACCGGAAAGACGCGTTGGAAAGTAAACCGCGAAGAGAAAAGTACTTGGGCTACGCCTCTTGTCTGGCAACATGATGGCCGAACTGAAATTGTCACCGCGGGCAAGAACGAAAACCGGTCTTATGGCACTGACGGATCGCTGCTATGGCACTTTGATGGACGCATGTCCGTATTGACGATTCCCTCACCGTTTACCTCTGACGGATTGCTTTATATTACGTCTGGATACTTCCAAGACAACAAACGGCCTGTCTATGCATTACGCCCGGGTGCCAAGGGAGACATTGGCCTGACCGACGACCGTGAGTCAAACGACTCCATTGTCTGGTCACTCCAAAAGATGGGACCCTACAATACGTCTCCAATCGTCTACGGCGGTCTTTATTACACCTTGCTCGATCGTGGCATGATCACGTGCCATGACGCCCAAACAGGCGAACTTGTCTACAATCGAAAACGCTTTCCGAAAGGCGCAAGTTTCACTGCGTCACCCTGGGCGTATAACGGAAAAGTGTTTTTTCTCGACGAAAGCGGTAACACCTTTGTGATGCCAGTCGGGAGAGAGTTCAAGATTGAGCGCGTCAATGCCCTAGACGAACTGTGTATCGCGACACCCGCAGTCTCACAGGGCAAGTTACTGCTCCGAACAGTATCCCAGCTGTACTGTATCACTCAACACTGAGCCTGTTCGCCCAACCCTGAAACCGTTCTGGCTACTGGCAACGCTGCTCCGCGAAATACGTTCGGGCTCCGTGTGAATCCCAATTGGATTCAGCTTGCCGACTGTACATTCGGAACGCTCACATCCGCACCTACGGTTGTGGACTAGCCACCGATCGGTCCAGCGCGGGCACTCTCCAACAAACCCAACAGCGCAGGCTTGATTCTTGAACATGGATCGATAAATCTGCGCCCGAAACCAATTAGCTCCAATTGAAGATCACGCCCAGCATCCCCTTTTCACGCTGGAACGCCATTTCATAAGCTTCTGCCATTGCTGCATAAGGAAACCGGTGTGTGATCAACTGGCTGGGCCGCAAACGCCCCGCCGCCATGAGATCAAGTACAAACCGACATTCCCTGTGGCGTGTAAACCGCAACGTTTGGTCGGGGAAACGATCCCCTGCAGCGCCAGAAACAGCGATTAGTGAGATTCCCTTCTGATAAAACCACTTCATATCAAGCGGATTAAATTCAAGTGGCGGCTCACCGCGTCCTGGCAGTGCCACAATAGCGACGCGGCCACCCGGGCGAACCACTTCAACACTGGTTTGATAGGCAGGCCATGGATTGGCTGTTTGAATTACCAGGTCAATGCCCTCACCATCTGACCAACTATCCAATTGCTCTTGCAGGTGCGGATCACTTGAATCAAACACCGCCTCGGCTCCCATTTGGCACGCCATCTCCATCCGAATGGGACTATTACCAAGCCCCACAACACGCGCTCCCAAAGCCGGCCCCAATGCGACTGCTCCCAGTCCGAGCACACCGAGACCAACTACAGCGACACGCTCACCTGGCTCAAAACGCGCTTTGCGGAAGCAGAGTGAACTGAGAGCATACAACCACCCAAACACCGCGTCTTCTGAAGCGACGTTCTCAGGCACTCGGACAATCGCATCGTCTTCGTTTGCGATATATTCCGATTGATGTGGCACATTACCGACAACACGATCACCTACTCGGAATTGGGATACGGATTCCCCGATGTGACGAACCACTCCGAGATTACTGTCACCAACCCATCGTGGATAATCAGGGGCCCCCGGCACGCGTTCCGCACCTTCATAGTTTCCCCGATCTGTACCGATCTTGAACGCCGTGATCTCAGTCTGGACGTGAATTTGATTTGCCTTAAGAGCGGCAACATCGAGATCACAATCCTCGATCCGCAAATCACGAGGACCTTGGAGCATCGCAATTTTCATTCCATCCCACCTCACCGCGCAACAGCAATTGGTACTCGATCACGCGCACGAAAAACGTGTTCGGGCTCGTACTTCCCGGTAGAATGCTGAGTGTACCAGATTGCTCACGGTACGATTGTCACCCATAAACTTACCCGGCACTTCAGAGAGGCGTCATCGACAAGATGATGCGTTATCCTGTCTCTTGCTACTCCATCATCTCATCCGTCCGGTAGTCGCTTCTTGCAAAAGAAAAAACGCCAGACGATGTCCACTCTGTACCTTGGCCACATCTACAAGCATGTTGATTTTCGCCGCCTTGCATACGCCGCCCAGTGGCGACAAGTAAGGTGCTCGTTACAACGTGCGGCACAAACACCACAAGTCATTTACAGCGACTCATCGCTTTCTTCTCGGTCTAGCGTTTGCTTGCTGCGTCATTACTGGTTCATGAAGAGGTTCTCGCAATCCACCATCGGCGCCCCAGCAACATCCGCATGGCCCAGGTAACGCTCCGCATAACGATACATTAGATCTGCCCCGCCAGCTGATGACGATACCTGCCAACAAAGCGACTCAACGACGCACTACGGAGAATCACACAATGGCCAATATGCGACCCAATATCATCTTCATTATCACAGACCAGCAGCGTTACGACACGATCGCTGGATTGGGATTTGATTTTGTGAAGACCCCTCACCTGGACCGGTTGATTCAGGAAGGTGTCGCATTTTCCGATTGCCATGTTACGGCCGCATCCTGCGCACCGGCCCGTGCTAGTTTATTCAAAGGCTATTATCCCCACACAACGGGCATCCTCAAGAATGCTGACACATGGCGTCGATCCTGGATCGAATTACTGAACGAGTCGGGCTACCACTGCACAAATGTAGGCAAGATGCATTCCTGGCCTTTCGAAACACCTCTGGGATTCCACGAACGTTATGTTGTCGAAAACAAAGACCGCTACCTCGAAGGGCGGTACTATTTCGACGAATGGGACAAGGCCTTACGTTTTCGAGGGCTGGTCAAACAACAACGCGAATCGTACCGGAAACGGCCCGATTATCGGGAACGACTAGGCGCATTTGAATGGGAACTACCGGAAGATTCACATCCGGACAACTTCGTCGGAGACATGGCTGTCTGGTGGCTGGACCATTTTCCGCAAAGCGAACCATTGTTCTTACAGATTGGGTTTCCAGGGCCCCACCCACCTTACGACCCGGTGCCGAGATTTGCAGCTGATTACATGAACCGTGCCTTGCCACTGCTTGACGTTGCACCCGAAGAACTGGAACAACAACCTCCTCCATTCAAACAAATGAGGCAGCACAACACCGAAGTAGATCATGACTCAGTCGTCCATCTGCTCGCTCCAACTCATGAACAGCGTCTTCGTCAACGCGCGTATTACCTGGCAAATGTCACCATGATCGATGAGAAAGTCGGGGAAATTATTGATGCACTCGAACGAAACAACTACCTGAAGAACACCGTAATTGTCTTTACCTCAGACCACGGTGATTGCCTGACCGATCACGGCCACAGCCAGAAATGGACAATGTACGACCAGGTCACCCGTGTCCCACTCATTGTCTGGTCGCCATCGAGGTTCGCCGGTGGTCAAGTCGTTGATAGCCTGTGTCAGCAGATGGATCTCGGCCCCACTCTACTTGAACTGGCGGAAATCGCTCGTCCACCTGAACTGGAAGCGATCAGCTTAATGCCTGCGCTAAAGGACCCGACTCACGCTCTTCGAGACGTCGTATTCGCCGAACAGGCACAAGACGGCATTCTGGAGGGAACTCAGTTCATGACAATGGTCAGGAATAAACAATGGAAACTTGTGCACTTCCTCGATGAACCATATGGCCAATTGTTCGATCTTCAGAATGATCCCGACGAAATCGACAATTTATGGGATCAACAAACAACTCTACCCATACGAGAGAGCATGCTGGCAGTGCTGCGAGAGTGGCGCATTCGCAGTCAACTTCATACAGCTGATTGGTGTCAGGAGTGGCGTTAGTCCACGAGAGACACTCTTTTACTCCGTCACCCAAAATACCCCTCCATTAACATAAGCAGCCCCGATGACGACCTCGCCAGGACAATACGACCTGCTTATCCGTGCCGGCCGCTTGTTTTGTAGCGCAACTAAAAGGGACGGTCCGGGGGAAATTGCCCTGCAAAATGGCCGCATTGTCGCTGTCGATCAACGAGTTGCGGGAAGCGCTTGCCAGACGCTGAGTTTTCCGGACGCGGTGGTTGTACCTGGCATGCTCGACCTCCACGCGCATCCAGCCAATCGCGGTTCGGTGTTTGGTATCGCACCCGATGAACACATGTTGGCTCATGGCGTCACATCCGTTTTATCACAGGGCGACGTGGGAGCGGACCATTGTCGAGAATACCTGGAACATACCATCAACTGCTCTGAAACACGTGTTCTTCTCGCGTTGAATTTGTCTCGTGTTGGTGAAACAAAGACAACCGGCTGTTTCGAGAACTTGCGAGACGCGGACACTGATCGGTGCATCCGCGCAATCAATTCGTATCGCCATGCGATCTGGGGTCTGGCTGTTAATGTAAGCCATGTGGCTTGCGGAACCACAGACCCGCGTGAGGTTCTGGAACGAGGGTTGCACGTCGCTACAGCATGTGAGATCCCCATTCTGTTTGGCATGCGTCGTGCCAAAGACTGGGCCTTGCAGGAACAGCTCGAATCTCTGCGACCGGGAGATGTCGTGACTTATTGCTATCGCCGGCAACCGCATTGTATTGTCAGGCAAGGGCGAGTCCTTCCAGAAATTCAAGCGGCACGGGATCGGGGAATTTTGTTTGATCTCGGACACGGCGCCGCTTCTTTTGATTTCGACGTAGCGCAAACTGCGATCGCGAACGGATTTACCCCCGATACCATTTCAACCGACCTGCAGCGACGTCATCTCGACATGTCTCCTCGCCACACACTCCCACGAACGATGGCAAAACTGAGAGCAGCCGGCATGGAGGAATCGGATATTTTCTCAGCTGTTTCTGAAACGCCAGCCAGAGTCCTGCGTGTCTTTCCCCATACAGGTTGTCTCAAACCGGGCACCAATGCCGACCTGGCAATCCTGAAGTGGTCAGACCTCCCTGAAGAATTGGAGGACGCAATCGGTAATACGCGCGTGGCCCACACCTGGTCCGCCATTGCAACAATTCGTAACGGCAGAATCGTTCGCCCGCGTTCGCGTGACGAGGCTCTGGATAGTAAGTGAGAGGATAACGCCTCAACCAACAATCGTTAGCGATTCGTTCGTGAGCCGAATACGACATAGGCCCACGCGCTCACGGCAGTTCTCTGTTCGCCCCGGAAAACCACCAGTATACTACCGCAATGCATTCCTCCCGTTCGGAGCCCGGTTCGCAGTTCTTGCGCCACGCAACCGCTGAGAAGAGCTCTCCCGACTCTTCCTCCCCAAACGAAACTTTTCTACACCAGAAACACAATTTTTTCGTTCTTGTTGTGCACCAGGTCCTGATGCGGACTGGCTGGATCTTCAAGACCGAAAGCATCATTATGCCAGCCGTTCTCGACTGGCTTGGGGGTACGGGGCTACTGCGCGGGTGCCTGCCGATGCTCAATCGGTTCGGACAGAGTGTCCCACCCCTGCTGTTGTCGCGGCGGATAAAACTTCTAAGCCTCAAGAAATCGGCGTTGACGGCTTGCGGCCTTGTAATGGCTTTCTGTTTCTTGAGTCTCTCCGCTGTCTGGTATTACGCCGAAGGGCAACCTGCACCTTGGATGTCCGTGGCATTTCTGATTGTCTACGCGGCTTTCTTTATGGGCACGGGCGTCAATCAGCTGGTATTCAGCACGCTGCAAGGAAAATTGATCCCCGCCCAGCGCCGCGGACGTCTCATGTTATCCGCAAATGTACTAGGTGCCGTAGTCGCCATTGCCTGCGCTGCCACCTTACTGAAACAGTGGTTGCGTCCAGGCAACACTGAGTTCACTTGGATATTCGGATTTACCGGAATCTGTTTCACTCTTTCAGCGTGCACTGGCATGCTCCTTGCCGAACAACGCGACGAATACTCTCAAGAAACACAAGGGATCGCTGGGATCTTCGGATCGGCATTCAACATTCTTGTCACGGACATCAATTTTCGTCGTTGTGCAATCGTGGCAGCGTTATACGGGTTCTCGATTATGTTGATGCCCCATTATCAGCTGCTCGGAAGACAGGCGGCCCCAGGATATGAGAGCCAGTCAAACGACCTTAGCGAGTTGACATTTTGGGTCATTGTCCAAAACGCTGGAACGGCATTGTTCAGTCTATTGGCAGGACCGCTTGCCGATCGCTTTGGCAATCGCCTGGTCTTGCGGGTGCTCCTTCTCTGCCTCATGTTCGCCCCGATTACAGCACTGCTGTTGTCTCAGGGCAACTCAACACTACACCACTTCTACCCGTTGGTCTTCCTGCTGGTCGGCCCCATGCCTATCGTAATTCGCACCTTGAACAACTTGACGCTCGAACTCAGCCCACGTGCCGAACATCCGCGTTACCTGGGCACACTCAATCTCTGCCTGTCCGGTCCAGCTGCATTGTCACCGCTGGCAGGCCTTCTCATCGATCTATTTGGATTCAAGGCGATATTCTTGGGAATTTCGTTGATCATTCTCTTAAGCTGGTTGATGACGTTCCGACTGCAAGAACCCCGTCATTACAACTCAACCTGATCTCTCGAAATCGTGGCTGGATCCAAAAAAATACGTGAGACACCAATACAATTCATCTGATAAACTGCCCTCCTGGGATGAGACACATATGTCAGCTGCAATGGACTTTGCCGGGGCAGACAAATGTGGGGCGACACTTTTTTCAAACCGACGAATTGGAGGACGCACGCGTGGGCATTCTACGGCTGATCCTGGCCGAAACACGTTTCCGAATCTTGAATTTTGCCCTTTCGCTTCTCGCGATCACAATCGCCGCCAGTCTATTTATTGCGGGTCCAGCGATCATTTCCGGATACGCGCGTGACACACGTGAGAAACTCGAGCATCTGAGCGCCGATGTTAAACAACTGGAAACCCAAACCCAAACCATGAAGCTGAGTATCGCGAAAGAACTCAGCGCACTCGACAAAAAGACCAAACGTATCATGCGCGACTTGGGGATTAATCTGCGCATCATCCATCGCAATACCAGGATGGATAGCCTGTATACCAATTTTGTCGCTGAGGATTTTCCGGAAGACTACGTCAATCGACTCGCCACGGCCCCGCAAATCGAAACCATTGTGCATCTGGTTGCAACCTTACAACACAAGATCACGTGGAATCAACGAACCACGTTGTTAACTGGCATACAACCTGTACTCACCAGCTCGCAGAAGAACGAAGAGAAAAAACACATGGTGAACGGCGTCGAAGCTGGCTCCGTGTTGGTCGGGCACGAATTAGGGATTGGCCGGAAGGTTGGTGAAACAATCGACATCGAAGGCCATGCTTTCACGATCGCGCGCATCATGGATCCGTCGGGCGGCCTGGAAGATGTACAACTTGTCGTCGACTTGCGCGACGCACAAAAAGTGCTGGACAAACCTGGCAAGATCAATCAGATCATGGCGCTCAATTGCAAATGCAAAGGAGATCGCATTTCCATCATCCGCAAAGAACTGGAAGGAGTCCTGCCTGACACCAAAGTCACAGAACTGCGTAGCCGAGCGACAGCACGCGAAAAACAACGCGATCTTGTCGAGAAAACTCGCAACGAACAGCTCGCGAGAGTTAATGCGCATTACGACCAGGCAAAACAGCTGTATACCGATCAGGCGGAACGGCGCAAAAATCAGGAAGAGACACTCAAGAGCCTTGTGAATGGTGTTATTCCATTAGTTATTCTCACCGCCACGACTTTTGTTGGAATCATGAGTTGGTTGAATGTTCGCGAACGACGAACCGAAATCGGCGTCCTTCGTGCCCTTGGAAAAAGCGGCCTGAACGTGGCAGCTCTCTTTCTGGGAAAATCAGCGCTGATGGGAATTCTCGGTGGCGTCGCTGGATGTGGCACTGGTTATGGACTAGCTGTAATCGTCGGACGCCAACTGTCCATTACCGGACAGCTGTTTGAACCAAATTGGCCTTTATTAGCAATCACGATCCTCGGGGCTCCACTGATCGCTGCAATTGCTGCGTATCTCCCCATGCTGTCCGCCCTGAAACAAGATCCGGCAATAGCCTTGATGGAGCATTAAGCAAGTTGCCCGTCCGATGACTATCGCATCAGCAGGTAACAATGCAACTCGCCCAGGGTACCGCAAATCGCTGAAAGTCGATTCCGCTGCTGCGAGTGTAAAGTCTTCGATCAGACACCGCCAATCTGAAATTGTTTGATTGGCAAAGCTCAAATGTGGCGTAGCAGCTTGTTGCGGTCTTCAGAACGCACGCCGCCTCATCGCAGCGCGTCTCAACGGCATCTCACGAACCGTCGCTGGGCGTCCACGATTTCCTGGGCCGAGCCAATCAGACCACTCGTGCCCTGACATCTCCCGAACCAGATTCAGTTCAGTCGAGACGGGTCTTCGATCGGCGCTCGTTCTGCAGAAGGCCAGAAACTTAACCAGCGGCTAGCCAAAGAAGATCTCGTGCTCCGTTTTGCAGAAGCCTGTCCGGGTAGCGACATCGCTAATCCGACAATTTCCTGAGTGAGCGCTACGCGGGGCGACCGTTCAATCAAAGGCACGCCATTGTTGCGCATTTCGATCATGGATCGATAGTCATTGGGCAACTTCCAGAAAAACTCTTTGCCGATATTCTCTTCCGCATTCTTGAATCCAATTTGCCCATCACCGCGCCCGACACGATTGGCAATTATTTTGACCTTGTCCACGAGACCGTCAATCTCACCCAGGCACCCTAATAACCTCACGGTATTTCGCAATCCTGGCAGGTCGAGCTGTGTCACCAAGAACACTTCATCTGCAGCATCAAGTGCCACCATGTCAAGTGCGCTATATCCTTTTGATAGATCAAGAATGACATGCGAAAACGCGGCTTTCATCAGGCCTATCACACGTCTCAATCCATCGGGGTCGATGATCCCAGCATCCTGAATGGCAAGTGGCCGCGGCAGTAGATAGACACCTGACTCATGACGCGTCAACGACTGTTTGAGCAAGGGAAGATCCAAGCGTGCCACATTCAATGCGACATCTGTCAACGTGTAATCGGGCATGGAATCCAGGAACACGTCCGTGTCACCAAGTGCCAAATCCAAATCGACCAGAGCGACTTCGTTTTCCTGCTCTCTGGCTAACACACAACCCAGATTGACCGCGAGGCTTGTAGCACCGACTCCGCCCGATGACCCAGCCACTGCGAGCGTCAGATTGCGCTGTGTTTTCTCACCACTTGAACCGTCATCCAAGTCGCTAATGCGTGTTAAAGCGTTTGTGAAATCGGACAGATCGATGGGCAACGTCAAGAACTCTTTCGCACCAACCCGCAACGCACGAAGGATCAATCCACCATCCGCCGTACCACTGGTGACCAGAATACTCGCGTCGGACACGAGATGCCCGATCTCTTCAACCAACCTGAGAGCGCGATCCGGATCTGCATCCAAGGCGACGATGATCACGTCAGGCCGAGTCTGCACCACGATTTCTGCAAACAATTCATATCGCGCACACTCGGACTCCAGCCATACGCAGGCAAGCTCAGCCAGAGTATGCTTGAGGGACTCTCGACTGCTGTCCTGAGGATCGACGATCGCCAGACGAAAAACACCGCTCATAGACTGCCTCTAAACAGATACTCTCAATCTTCGTTCAGATTTTCTCATCGAGTAGAACAAGCCGAACCTAACGCAATGACTCGTATCCCAGCGGACCAACCATACGAATCACAGGCTTTCTCTCGGCCCCACTGGGGCGTCGCCGAGCTCGTTTCTTTGTAGTCGCATCAATCACCACTGGCGGTAAACGCCGCGTTTCCTGGGATGTCGTGAAACCACTTGGTGTGACGTAACCCGTTCGCTTCACAGTTTCAATTTCCTGCGATTGTTTGAACACAGATGGGTTCGCAGCCTCGGTATGCGATTCCTCATGGGGGGAAGTTTCAATTGCTCCTGAAATCGGTACTTCCAGTCTGCCACGGATGTACAGATCCCCGTCGTTCGGACTACGCGTAGATGTACCCGGACCTTGTCGGGGTACTTCATCGGAGTCCATCGCACCGACAAACTCTGGTGTAATCATGATCAAGAGTTCAATTTCGTTGTTTTGTTCGACGACTCGGCGGAATGCGGCACCTACCCAAGGTAAATCTGCCAACCAGGGAATCCCCCGGTTTTCGGCCTCCACACGGTGCTGTATAAGGCCGGCCAGCGCATACGTCTGTCCAACTTTCATTTCCACCGCGGTATCGACCCATCTTGTGCGGATGCCAGGTACCGAAATTCCATTGATGGTCGCACTTCGAGCGCCATCAATCTCGCTGACCGACGGACGTACTTCCAGTCGCAAGTCACCATTGCCAAGTACAATCGGCACAAAATCCAGACGTGTGCCAAATTCACGGTACTCAATCGACATTGTTCCCAGACTCTGTGGAACGATGATGGGAAACTCACCACCGGAATGAAAAGACGCCGGACGACCACTGGTCGTAGTTAACACTGGTTCAGCCAACACCTTGACAAGATTGTTCTGCTGCAACATTTCGATGAAACCAAAAAACGCGCTGTTGCCATCTACGATCCCAAAACTGACGGTTTCATTACCTGTTCCCACGGCACTTGGAGTCGCACCAGTGGCCGCGGCGGCAACAGAACCAATCGTTCCACTGACGGTCTGTACGATAAAGTTATTGCCGCTGAGCTGGGCCCAATCGAAACCCAGTTTGCGCAGTTTTGTTCGCGAGACTTCCATGACCTTGACCTTCAGGGCAATCTGCTGAACGCCGCCAATACGAAGATTGTTGATCACCTTGGGATAATACGCTTCAGCAATCCGTAATACTGAGCTCACCACGTCCGCACTCGGAACAAACCCTGACAGGATGACACTTTGCGCCACTGGTTGAACATGCAATTCAGCATCGGGAAACTGCATTTGCAATAGGCGTTCAAGCTCCCTGGCATCACCAGTGACAACGACGTCTACTGTATGTACTGAGCCGTCATCCGCCCAAAGATTGAGTGAGGTAATCCCAGCGCGGCGGGCAAACACTTGAATTTGACTGGCCGAAAGCGGCGTTGCATCCACCAGATCCTGATTCTGGACCACCAATCTCGGAATCTTGTACGGTAGCGTCAAAGTGCGGCTGGTGTTGACGACCATCTCCATGCGTTGGGAAGGTCCACTCACTCGAAATACCGGATTACCCGACGGTTCCGCCCGTAAAGAGACCACCGATCCCTGCGCAAGCGCAATGATCACCCAGGCTACCGCCGTACCGACCAGCTTTGTCACGGATCGTCTGAACATCCTTGTCCTTCTTGCAGCCATGTATCATGCTGCGAAATTGGTGGGACTCTCCATTGCCCCAACAAAACTATGACAGCCTATTCACCCTCCAGTGCCGGAACCGCCAATAGTTGCTCTTCGTCTCGATCGTCACGGGATCCTTCCGGTTCACGATCGACAAAAGGGGCAACCTGTTTGCGCGGTGGCACTAATGGCGCATTCGCTTCATTTCCATTCAGCATCTGTGGTGCCACTGCCCCACTCTTCCAGCCGTAGGTCACGGTACCGTGGTTAGTAATCACTACCATGCGGTGTACAAAAGGGTCTTCGACAACTGGTTGCTGAACGGGAATCTGATCCACAACAGCAGCTTTCTTGCCAGCATCCTTCGACCGTTCGAGATCATCCAGGAAACCGAGAAACGGATTACGGGCGGAAGACGTCGCCTGAGGCGCTGGGTCCGACACATCATCGGCAAGTTGGGGCAGCCAACTAACGAGACTCGTTACATTACTGTCGGTCGACGAACTCTCATCATCCGCCTCATCGCCAGGACGCCGCAACGACATACGCAACCGGCCCAATTCAGTTGCCAAAGTCAGTGTTTCTACCTGGTCTCGCTTGACTAACAAGGACAACGTTTTCACTGTGACGCTACGCCCTTTATCGTCAAGCGATCGTTCGGTTTGATCATTGACAGCAAAAACACGCACATTGCGCAGTATTGTCTTGGTCATGGTTACCGGGACATCACGGCTCTTGCGCAGGAAAGCAATAATGTCCACACGATCACCCGGTTTCGCCAATCCGCCTCCCGCCTCATCCACCTGAACGCGCACCGTCGTAACACGATAACCTGGTGGAATCGTATGGGATGGTCCGGTGGCCTGATCGGACAGTTTCCGGACTAGAATCGGCTCGCCGGCGTACATCCGATGGAGCGAATACTTGTCCTCCAGCTGCTCCAGCTGCGAGACAACCCCACCGGGGGTCTTGCCCTTGGGCCACTGCTCAAGCTTGACGTTTTCGGCACTCAGGCGAGTGTTGATATCGAGATCCGTTCTGGCCACATACACATCCACTGTTTCAATCACGTTCGCCGTAGCCACATCCTTTTCCATGATTTGGCTGATACCGATCGAAGCGACCAGTCCACAACCCAACGCTATGAAGATCAAGATTAGTGACTTTGCACGCATACGTTGACACCCTCAAAAAACCAATCCAGCGAAGGTAAATAGCTGCTTCCACCTCCACGAACCGCTACAGAAAGTCAGCGGCAGACACGAGCAGAGCAAATCAGCGGTACCTCGCTCACCAGTCGAAACAGCGAGAAAGCAATATTGCCACACACTGTCCAGCGATGCCCGTTTTCGCACCACCTTCCAACACGTCTGACAAATCAATCGTTACTGTGC